>JBBRKQ010000071.1:0-19323 GCA_038231815.1 Phycisphaerales bacterium | reverse complement strand
TTGAACCAGTGACCTCTTCCATGTCAAGGAAGCGCGCTAGCCAACTGCGCTAATCGCCCGCAACTGTTGGGCGGGAGTATAGCCGCCGGGGGGCGGCGGGCCAAGTTTGGTGGGTTGTTGTTGGCGGGCCGGATGGGGCGGACAGGGTTGGGCGGGCAGGCGAGGGCGGGGGAGGGGTGAAATTTTGGAAGGAGGCGGTTTTTTTGGTGGGGCGTACATGGTCATCGGGAGTACCTCCCGGCGGTGTGTCGGTCCGATACCCTGTGGCATGGTTGACTTGTTTTGCCGAAACTCCGAAGTGGTGTCACGCTGTCAGTTTACTTGCGGGCGGCTGGGGGCACCGGCGTGGCGGGCGCCGGGGCGGCTGGTGTTGGTTGCCGGGCTGGCGGCGGGGCTGTGGGTAGCGGCGCCGGTTGGGGCCAGTGGTGGGCGTGGGGCCCACTGGGAGCCAATTGCGGGAGCCGAGGCGGGCACGTTGGTGCAGCCGGCTGTGGCTCCGGCAGCGACGAGCCCGACAGCGACGCCTGCGACCGGGCCAGCGTCCCCAGCACCAACGCTGACGGCGCCAGCTGGCCCGGCGAAGCCGGCTGGAACGACACCCGCGGCACCCGCACCGGCCTCGCCCGCACCAGCTTCGCCCGCACCAGTGAATCCGGCGGCCACTACGCCCGCCGCGGCGGCCCTGCCCCCCACTGTGGTTAGGCCCGCACCGGTTGCCGCACCCGCGAGCCAGCCCGCGACGGCTGCGGAGACTACGACGGTAGTTTCCAGCCTGGTTGCCACGATTGCGCTGGTTGACCTGCGGCTTAACCCGGCACCGCAGAGGCGGGATTTTCTGATTGCTCTGCCGCTGCTGCGGGCGGCCAGCGAGATGCAGCCTGAGGACGCGGTTTTGCTGCGGTATGCAATTGATGCTGCATCTGCCGCGGATGACAGGCCAGCGTTGGATGCGTTGCTGCGGCGACTGGTGAAGCTTGACCCGACAGATACGACGGCGCAACTGACGCTGATTAACCGGCAGATCCAATCATCACAGACTGTGGCGGAACGGCTGGAGTTGTACGAGCGGTTTTTGGGGCCGAAGGGGCAGAACATTGATTCGGCGATACGTTCACGGCTGGCACTTGACAGCGCGATGATGAGCCGCGAGCGCGGCGACGATGACGCGTTTTTGCGCAGGCTGTTGCTGGCAACGCAGCTTGACAGCACCAACGCCGAGGCGGCAGCGCTGTACGCCGATGCACTGATACCAACGCTAAACGACCCGGGTGCGCGGTTTGAACTGCTGGCCAACACGCTGCTGGCCGACCCGATGGATACCCGGACCAATCTACGAATTGCCAGATATCTGGCGAGCTCTGGAGCAAGCAAAGGATCACTGCGGTTCTTTACACTGGCGGAAAAGTTTGAGAAGATTCACGGCCGCGGACTGGACCCGGCCGAGCAGGCGGAGATGGCGATTCAGAAGTGGCTGATGACCGGCGCTGCGGGCGTGTATGCAGAAATGACCAGGTCACTAACGGCCCCGCGGAAGCAGATTAACGATGAGTGGGCCCGGCGCGAGGCGGCCAAGCAGGACACCGAGGGCCTGCCGAAGGCGGAGGAGATTCAGCTGCCACTGGAGGTGGAATTTGTGCGCATCGCAACGGCGATTGCGGGCGGTGATGCCGCGGGCATTGCCGGGACGCTGAAGGATCTTGGTGATTCACTGGCGATGCGGAAAAAGTGGCTTGATGAACCGCTGAAGCGGCCGCCAGCATTTACGGCCGAGCGTGTGCAGAACGATCTTGAGTTCTGGCAGCCGCAGCTACTGGCATTTAAGCTGTGGGCGGGGGTTGATGAACCGGACCTTGCAGAAAAGGTCGCAGCGTTGCCAGAGACCAACGTACTACGGCCACGGCTGATGGCGCTGCTGAAGGCCCGGACGGACCTGCCGGGCGCGATTGCGGACTTGCAGTCGCAAAGTGATGGCGATGCGATCACGGCGATGTGCCGCGCATGGCTGCTGGAAAAGGTGGTCGCGGCTGATGAGGCCAAGGACCCGGCCAAGAAGAAGTCTGCGGTGGAGGCGTACACAGCGCTGATTGCCGTGCACCCAGGAACATTGGCAGCAGCGGTTGCCACGACACGGCTAATCGCGCTCGAGGCCTTGCCGGTTCCATCGGCTGTGGTGGCTAAGCTGGAGACGCTGGCGGCTGCGGTGCCCACGGTGCTTGAGAGTCTTGCGGACCAGCCGAACAGGAGGGCATCACTTGTGATGGATGCACCTTCGCTGCAGGTGGGGCCGCTGGAGCGGATCATGCTGCGAGCGCGGCTGAAGAACACGACATCGATCGCCCTTGCCATCGGACCGGACCGGGCGATCAGCAATCGGGCGATTCTGGCGCCGACGCTGCGGTTTGCCACGGAAATTGGCGATGACTTCACCAGCTTTGAGCCGCTGAACTTTGACCGGAGGCTGCGGCTGATGCCCGGGGAAGAAGTGACGGTGACGGCTTGGGCGGATGCGGGCTTTACAGCGTGGTCAAGCGGGAATCACTCACCAAGTGCGCAGCGGTTTGCGTACAGGCTGCTGCTGGGCTTTGTTGTTGACAACCTTGGCTCACCGCAGCTGAATGGTGCGGGGTTCTCGGCTGATACATCCGGAATTCTGCGCACCTCACCGCCATCGATCTCGCAAGACCGTGGGGCGGTCAACGAAGCGCTCTTGGCGGCTTCGGGCAAGGAACTTTTTAATCTAATCGCCGGTTTGCGGCCAAGGTTCGTCTCTAGCGGTACGGTACCGGATGTGGCGGTAGACAAGTTGGTTGAAACGCTGATCGGCAAATACGCCGGGGCGACGGCGCAGGAGCGGGCGGCGATGCTGTGCTTGATGCCACACGAAAGACTGGCGCCGATCTGCAAAAAGTTTGATGATGCGGTGCTGTCGGGTAATGAGGCCGATGCGTTGGTGCGGATGCTGCGGATTGTGACACGAGTGGCGGCGGCCGACTCGCCGCTGCTGGCAGCCGGCACTGCGGATACGGAGCTGAATGTGCGCAATGTTGCGGCGCTGCATGGGCAGCGACTGGAGCGCAAGGACTTGATGCTGGCGACCACGACGAGCATTCGGCGTCGCAACCTGGAAGTGGCGGCCCAGATTCGTGAACCGGGCATTAATGTGGATCCGAGCAAGACTGATCCCGCGAACCCCAGCAAGGTTCGTCCGGAGCGGCCAGCGGCCCGGCCACCGGTGCGTTAAATCATGAAATCGCCAGGAGCAAGCCAAGAAGAGCCGGAGAACGGGGCGGCACGGCTTGCTGCTGAATCGCCGCGAGGTACTGGCTGGAGAAGCAGTGCCGGACGGAACTGGATTGGCGCGGGGTTGTCTGTTGTTGCCCTGGCGCTGCTGGCGCTGGCGGCGTATACGGCGGTTGGCTCAGCACGAGGAATGGCGGATGCAGCCGATGCGATCGCCAGGCTGCGATGGTGGCATGTGGTAGTTGCATGCGGAGTGCCAGCGTGTAATTTTTTCTTGACCTCGCTTATTTTCTGGCTGCTAACGGTGCGAGGACTGCCGCTGATTGCGCCGGGGGCGCGAGGGATTTCATACCGTGAGATGCTGGCACTGATTACCAGCGGCACACTGCTGAACCAGTTGCCGGGCAAACCCGGCATCGTGGGCAGGACGCTGTATCACAAGTTCATAACGGGGATTCCGATTCGATTTACGCTGCTGGTGATGCTGCAGGCGATTGCCATCGGCGGCGTTGGAGTGCTGCTGTGCATGGCCTTTGCAATCGCATGGGCGGGTATCGGCTGGGCCGCCGGGGCAGCAGGGCTGGCGGCTATGACACTGGCGGCGGCCTGGGGGTGCCGCGGGATGCTGCGCAGTGGGCTCGGGCACGCGACGCTGATGCATGTTGGACTGGTGGTGATGGGGATTCGGGTGTGCGAGACTGTGCTGTGGTCTTTGCGGTACTGGGTGATGCTTGATGTGGCGGGCAGACCGGTGAGCGTGGCGGAAGCGGCGATTATTGCGGCGGCGAGTCAGATGGCGATTTTGCTGCCGATACAAGTTGGGCTTCGAGAGTGGACCGTGGGGATTGTGCTGGGGCTGCTGCCACATGCGGGCCAAAGCAACGCGAACGGTCTGCTGGACAGCAACGGAGCGCGGATAGGGTTGCTTGCGGATTTACTGTGCCGCAGCGCGGATCTTGCGGTGATGGTGCCCGCGGGACTGGTGGCATCGTGGCTGGTATACCGGAGCATTGCCGTGGCGCAGGCGGGCGCTGGTGGGTTGAATAGAGCCATTGCTGGCGCTGAAGGATTGAGTGACAAGAAGGTGTGAGGCGTTGGCGGGGCAAGCCGGGAACAAGTGGCGATGCGAGTTGAAATGAAAAAGGGCCACACCGATATGGCATTGCTGCCGCGGTGTGGCCCTTTGGGTTATAGCGAGTCCAACCAGTTTGGCTCAGGTGCAGCCGAGGTTGGACGACGATTAGCAGCCGACAGAGAACGCGTTGATGAACGCGATGAAGTCGGAGCCGTCGATGATGCCATCGGGTAGGGAGCCGTCGGCACCACCACCGGCGAGGTCAGCCAGAGCATCGGCGGAAACATCACCCGTGCTGAAGCTGTTGATGAAAGCGACGAAGTCAGAACCATCAACAGTTCCATCGGGGCAGGTGCCGCTGTGGGCGAGATCTGCCAGCGAGCACGCGGCCAGCACGGTGAGGGTTAGAGAAGTGCTAGTTGCGTTGCCGCATCCGTTGACGACCACGACGTCATAGATGCCCGAATCAGTGGATGTGGCGGCCGAAATTGTGAGTGTGGAAGCGGTTTGGTTCTGCAGGTTGGCCGAGTTCTTGCGCCACTGGTAGGTGATGGGGGCGGTTCCTGCACCGGCAGCGGAGAGGACAACCGGCTGACCACCACACACAGGGGCGGAGGGGCCGGTGACAGGACCAACAGTCGCGACAGTGCAAGGGACGTTCGGCACGGACATGTTGTTCGCGGTCACAAACGCCGGGGCGGTGGGGATGGTGCCGGGCTTGAACAACGAAATTGTTGCTCCGCCGGTGACCGGGGCGACGTTGGCCGTGAAGCCAAAGTTAAACGAGTTGCCCCAGCGCAGGGCGTTTGCATTTGGGGTGGTGGCGAAAGAATCTGTCGAGAACGTCAGGGTGTTGCCGCTCCGTGCGTTGGTCCATGAAGCGTTGGAGTAGGGCTCGCCGGAGTGCCACTTGGGAGCGCGGAAGTACGTGTCTGTGACTGTGGCACCGGCGGGCATCGGCACACTGAACTGATTGGCGGAGCGATCGGAGTTGTGGTTGTACACAACGTACTCGTAGCGGAAGAGACCGCCACCGAGGTCGGTGGTCTTGCCGAGGACCCAGTAACGCGAGCGAATGAAGGTGTTGGGGAAGCTGGGATTACCCAGCCCATCACGCCAGCCGGTGCCGGGGTTTGGGGTGTCGTCGTGGTCAGCGGTGCTGACGACGACTGCGGGATCAGCAAACTTCCAAGCCATCACACCGGGGTCACGCTGGCGTGTCGGGCCTGCGAAGCCCGGGCTGGAGGTGTTGATGCCAGTGAGGGTGAGTTCACGCCATGAGGCATTGTTCAGAGCATTGATGGCAACAGTCTGGTTGGGCCGGACGAACTGGGCATCATCGGCGGCGACGTAATAGCCGTCAACGAAGAAGCGGGTGCCAGCGGGCTGGGCGGTGACGTCAACCGTGGGGACCTGAAGACGAGACTTGGTGGTATTGTCGCCGGTGGCGCCGCCGCGGATGAAGGGCGAGGTACCCTTGGTAGCATCGACAATATTTTTGGGGCCAAGGTTGCCCTGTGAGCCGTTGAGGCCAGCGCCATAGGTATCGGAGCAGTTCACGCCGAGGGCGTCGCCACCGACATTTTGCAATGCCTGCGTGCTGGGCCGCCAGATGTTTGAGGCGACGCAGGTGCCGCAACCACCGGAGTTTGTGGATACGAAGCCGTGCTTCAGCCACGACTGGCCGAGCTGCTCAAAGCGTGAGTACTGGCCGTAGCTCTTGAGGCGGAACATGTTCTGGCTGATGACGGGGTGCTGGGTGGCGTCAAAGTCGGGTGCGTAGTTGGCGCTGTCAATCCAGAGGACGGGGTAGTCACCGGGGTTGCAGGAGTCCGTACCGACTGAATACGCGGTGGTGGTGCCAGCGGCGTCGGTACCCCAGCGGGTCACATCGGTGATCTGGTTCACGACGACATCTGGGCCGATGTTGGGCTGGGGCGAGGGGGGCGGCGGGGGCGTTGGGCCGTGGGTGATGGTGAGGGTGAAGAGACCCTGGGTGGTGGTGCTCTGGAAGCCAGCGCTGGCGACGCGGATGTAATACACGGTGCCAGCGGTGCACGCGGTAGTGGCCGTTGAGCGACCAGCAGTGCCGCAGCCACCGTTGTCACACGCAAGTGTCGCGCCAAGGCCGGGGCAGGACGAGCGGATCGCGACAACCGTATTGAATGTTGCCGAGGAACAGGTGGAGGCTGTCAGCGCGCCGTTTGCTGGGGCGATAATGCGGTACCACACATCGGAGCTTGAGGTGGCGCAGGCGACGGTTCCATCGCTGGACGCGTTGACGTTGTTTGCGTTCACAGTCACCGACCCGAGCGTGGGAACAACAAGAACCTGCGCACCGGTGGTGCAGGCGTTGTTGGCTGGCTGCGCAAATGCGATGGGTGCGGCGAGTGACATGGCCAGGCCAGCGCCGACAATCAGAGCGAGGGCACTGTTTCGAACCGTTGCGATCATCATCTTTGAACTCCAGTTGAGAGAGAAAACACGACTACCCACGAGCCAAACGCCTTGTCCAATACATCGGCGGCAGCACCAACGATGCACTCACACCAAGTGCCCGCTGCAGAGTCAGGCACAGTTCGTACACATTCGCGACAAGGTCAAGATACACTCTAGGACGAAGCTGACCACTCAATTTGGTCAAAAACTCTTCGGATTACCAAATCAAGAAGCAGGACATCCACTGAGCTAGCAGGCATTTCGAGGCATTTCCAACAGTCATCCGTCGCGTATACACACGCTCCGATAACTTTGAGGCCCGGATGTTGGATATTCGCACTACGCGTGGTTTCTGTTTTAAGTTCTTCGGACCTTGCCGGAACAGCGGACGCATCAAGCCGCCGGAATCCGTTGCGGAAGTTCCCAGCGGAGCATGACAGCGGCCGAGTTGATTTGGGCGAACCCAACACGGCGGAGCAAACGGATGGATCCGGTGTTCTCAGGGAGACACTCGGCTTTGATTCGGCACACGCCGGGCTGCTGCAAGGCCCATTCGCACAAGGCGTGTACGGCTTCGGTCGCCAGACCGATGCCGCGGTACGACTGCGCGACGCCATAGCCGATTTCAACAGCACCGTCGAGATCGGGTAAACCCTTAAAGCCCGCCTCGCCGACAACCAAACCAGAATCTTTGAGCACGAACAGCCGCATCCAGTCGGCCAGCTTTGGCTCCGCATCAATGGCGGAGGCAATAAAGGCCATCGCATCGAGCAGATCGGGATTTGGCCAATCCGCGGCAGTGTTTAAGCCTGAAAGCGCTGTGAAGCTTTGCTTGCTCGTGACCAGGGCCATCATGAACGTGTGCGGGAATGCGATGAGGGTCAACCTGGGAGTTGATATTGGTGTTGAAATTTCAGTCATGCTGTGAGATCACAGGGAATATCGGGGGGTCAGGTTCAGGGTTTGAATTCCAAACGGCTTGGCACAACGCCGCGGGCAACTGGCGTAAAAGCCCCCCCCGATTCGGGAGGGTTGCGGGCTGATCAATATCCCATGCGCCAGGCGTGCTCTTCATCTTTCTTTCCTTTGTCAATATCCCGCTGCATCTTGGCGGCTTCTTTTTGCTCCATCTCCAGCTTGTTCTTTGGTGCCCAGCGTGCGGTGGAGAACAGTCCCCAGCAGGCTACGACCAAATAGGCGGAACTCAGCGGGAGCACCAGCAGCCCGATGAACATGATCGGGAACAGCAGCAGCCCGACCGGCCCGCCACCGTGTTCGCCGATCCAAGGTGCGCCAAACTCGATCGCTAGGCCGACGAGCACGCCGAAAGCTGCGAGCTGAAGTTTGTTGTAGGCTCTGTCGTCTTTGGCGGAGCGAGCGAAATCCATAAGCAGGATGCAGGCGGGGGCTATCGCCAGTGATGCCAAGGCCCATAACCACATGCACATGGCGGACCCGACGCTTGAGTTTAACAGTTGCCGCTCAAATCCGTCTCGCTGGATAACGGCGGCGGAGACGAGCGCCGCGATCGGCAGCATGGCCTGGACCAGCACGACACCAACACGCAGCGGCAGCGGCCACCACTCGCCCACCCAACGCATTTTCTGGTCAAACGCGGATGTCCATGTACTCACACTGGTTGCACCAAGTTCACCGAGCATTCGTCGGCGAAACCGAGGCGTGATTTTGCCCCGGCGGGGCCAGACAATTCCCGCGAGGCCGAACATCCAAAGAAAGCCTCCCGCCGTGGCGGCAAACATGAGGGCGATGGGTACCTGCGCATTCATGGCATCGTTCAATATGAGCATGAGCCGGAAGGCGAAGATGCCAAGCCCGGCGAAGGCGACGACGGCGATGCCAATGGCCAGAAAGCCAGTAGCGAGGATCATCCGGCGCATGTCACGTGGGTCCAACTCCATCAGCGTGGCGGTTGGACGCGGATCAAACCAGCCGTAGTACCATTTTTTACCTCTCGAGGCGGGGGCTTCGTACAGCGGCTTTCCGTTTGGCTGGCTTTTTTCAATCTCATGCTCGGCGGCCTCCATGGGCGTGCGGGGCGGGCCGCTGCGCAGACCAATCTCAGTCCCGCACTCGGGGCAGACACCGTCGCGCCTCAGGCCGACGAGGTCATAGTTGCAGTTTGAGCACTGGCGATGGTCAGCCACGGCGCTGGCATTCAAGTACGATTTGAGCATTCGCGGATCGATGACCATAACAGCCGTCCTTTGCTCTTGTGTTCCGTCTGCGGAACCCGCCCCGCAGCACTCGCACGTTCTCTAGGCCCCACTGCCTCTTTAATGGCGGTGGGCTGGCTGGGGAGCCGGTGAATCTTCGGTCTTTTCGCCGCTAAGCCCCGCTTCGGTTGCTTCGTTCCGCAACAATACACCATGCGACTGGTTTGGTGCGCCCATCCTGACTTTCCTGACACACCCGGCGGAGGCTTTGCGTCAAGTGGCGACTCTGGTGCGGGCGCTCCGTGCAATTGGCCCAATCCGGGGAGGCCAGCGAATCTGTCCGGGGTGCCGGCCGTGCCGTACCGCTCGGCTCGTCACTTGCCGGAGCCAGCGAATGAACCAAGAGACGCAGTACGGGCTGCCGCGGCGGCACTGCGAGCGGGCGGGCTAGTGGCGTTTCCGACGGAGACAGTGTACGGGCTTGGGGCCGATGCGCTGTCTGCGGGGGCGGTGGCAGGAGTTTTTTCGGCCAAGGGGCGGCCTAGTACCAATCCGCTGATTGTTCACGTGACCGGGGAAGCCATGGCGCGGCGGTGTGCGGCATTGTGGCCTGCCGAGGCGGCGCTGCTAGCGGCAGCGTTCTGGCCGGGGCCGCTTTCGATTATTGTGCCGCGGGCAGAGGTGATTCCGGAGATTGTGACCGGAGGCGGCGCGGGTGTGGCGCTGCGGTGCCCGAACCACCCGATGGCGCTTGCGCTGCTGTTTGAATTTGATGGACCGCTGGTTGGGCCGAGCGCGAATAAATCGGGGCGTGTTTCGCCCACGACGGCGGCCCACGTGCGCACGGATTTTGGAGCGGAAACGGTGCCGCCGGTTTTGGTGTTAGACGGTGGAACGTGTGCGGCAGGGATTGAGAGCACCGTGGTGTCGCTGCTGAACGATGAGGTGAGGGTGCTGCGACCGGGTGTGATTGGCGTGGAGGCGATCGCGGCGGTGCTGGGGCGAGCGGTACTGGGGCGAGCGGTACTGGGGCGAGCGGCACTGATGGGTGCTGCGATTATGCCTTACGCCAACCCCCACACCAGGGGCTCTGCTGAGGCGATGGCATCACCTGGGATGCTGGCATCGCATTACGCACCGAATGCTCCGGCGCGACTGGTTGCGGAGGCGGAGCTTGCCGCGATC
The DNA here is from genome assembly GCA_038231815.1 of Phycisphaerales bacterium. Classification (GTDB taxonomy): domain Bacteria; phylum Planctomycetota; class Phycisphaerae; order Phycisphaerales; family UBA1924; genus CAILKP01. The sequence continues at coordinate 9,210 of JBBRKQ010000071.1, read as the reverse complement.
TTGGAAGGTGCGACCGACCGCTGGACAGTGATTTCACACGTGCCTTTGCCCCCCACTGCTGCGCGGGTGATAGCGATGCCGGAGACGGCGATGGCGTACGCCAAAGCAATGTACAATGCTCTGCGCGAGGCGGATGCAAGCGGCGTAATGATGCCGCCGGGGCAAGCGCTGGCAACCGAGCAGATTGTGATTGTGCGGCCCCCGCTGCAAACCGGAGACACAGAGCAGGACGCCGTGTGGGAAGCTATTGGTGACCGGCTGATGCGGGCGTGTGCGCAGCGATAATGCATGCGATTGGGCCTGCCGCCAAGGTGCGACTTGACTGACCGCTTACTAGCTTGCTGACCCGGAAACAGGCCGAATTGCTGAGGTTTTCGCTGCATGCGCCGCAGTTACCCGGTTCAGAGCCTTTTGAGCGATCGTCGCGATGATGACCATGATTCCGACGCTGACGGCGATGCCAACGTACCACACCCACGCCGGGGCCATCCGTTTGAGATTGTCCTCCGTCAGCGCACCTTCAACAAGTGAGCCGATGAACACGGCGATTGTGGTTCGCGGAGCCATGCCCAGCATTGTGCCCAGCACGAAGCTGCCGAGTGGCACCTTCACGCTGGCAAGTACCAGATTGGTTAAGGCAAATGGTGAGTTGGGCGGCATGCGAATGAGGGCGACCATGCCGGTGGTCTTCCAAAAGCCTGCGGGCGTGCGCACGCCCGCATCGTCGGTAGATCCCAGCAGCGCGTTTCGGATCGCCCGCCATTTGGGCTGGGTCTCAATCAACTGCTCAACCCGATCACGCGAGACTGATCTGGCAATGAGATAGCCGATAAGGGATCCCGCACCGAAGCCAAGGAGCGCGGCGGGCGCACCGATGGCCAAGCCAAACGCGTACCCGCCAAGTGCGCTTTGGGCATATGTGGGCAGCAATGCCGCGCCAGCCAAGACCGCAAAGGCGACCGTATAAATTACCACGCCGAGAGACTCATGGCCTTTGAGCCAACTTGCGATCTCGGGCATGTAGACAAACAGTGGGATTGAACAGAGCGGGGGCAGGGCCGTCCACAGCACGCCAAGCACCCCGGTTGGTCCGAGGCTGCGGGCAAGTTCACGTCCGGAAGGCATCGGGGGGTCACCTGCGGGAACAGATGTGGTATTGCTGTCGGGTTGTTGAGTGTTTTCCAAGCGCACCAGCATAGAACCGACGTATCGTTACAGCCTATGAGCCGTGGGTTCAATACTGTGTCGGTTGGTAGGCCTACACGCCTGTGTGCTGCCACGGGCAGGTCACTGGCCATCGGTGAAAAGTACTTGGCCGCCATTTACGAGCCGCCCAGGGCTGCCGATGACCGGGGCACCATGGCCGGTGAGGTTCCGCTTCGCCGGGACTACAGCTTTGACGCGTGCCCGGGCGGACGGCCGCCGATTCGTGACGGCTTGATTGCCTGCTGGCGCACCGTGGTGGGCGAGCCGGGCAAGAAAGACAAGCCACTGCTTGATGACGATGCGCTGGTTGATCTGTTCGAGCAGACCGGGGGCGAAGAAACCGCCCACCACCCTGCGGCCGGTTCTGCGGAGTTTCACCGCTGCGCATTACGGTTCGTCGTCACGCTCATGCTGCTGAGAAGGCGTCTGTTGATACAGGAAGGCCAAAAAGGCGACGTGCTGCTGATTCGCCAAAGAGGTATTCCGCGAGCACCTGAGGGGCCACCGCCCCTGAAAGTGCTGGACCCTGGCCTTGATGAGCAGATGGTGCTTGACATTATCACACAACTTGAAACTGGGGGGGTTGCAAGCGAACCGCAGCCAGTGCCCGAGGCCAGGGGGCCGGTGGGCGTTCATTCCTCCAATGGACCCGCTACTGCTACAGGGGAATCCGCGTCGTGACCGACTTGTATTGTGCGCACCAATTGAACCGGTCCATTCCTTGGGAAACTACGGGTCGGCCATGGGCCAGCGTGGGTTGTCTGCTATTAGCAGTTGCCGGGCTGGCTGGCCTTGCTGGCTGCCACAACACAGAACTGGTGGATATTGATCCGACACCAGCGATACCGCGGGGTGCGCCACCGGCATACGCCGCAGCAGCGGCGCAGCACAACCGGCTTGCAGCACCGGTTGGGCCAGTAAGCTGCGAAGCCACGGGCACGCTGCGCTGGACGGAGAATGGCGAGGACAAGATGGAGCAGGTTGACGGCCGCCTGTTTTACGGCGGTCCGGGACGGGTGCACCTTGCGGTGCGAAAGCTGAGCCAGACGCTGCTGATTTTGGGGAGTGGCCAGAACCCGGATGGCAGCGGGCTGTACTTTGCAATTGACCTTCAGGGCAAACCTCGCACCATGCGCATGGGCAGCATGAGCGGACCGATCGAACCGGCTACCCCTGCTGGCGGCATCACCAGCGGTGCGGGGGCGATTCGTTCGCTGACCGGGCTGGCACGGGCGCTGGACGATGTGCTCGCAATTGCCCCGTTGCCGCTAGAACCCGGCACGCTGGGGGGTACGCAATGGTCAACCAACGGGCACTTGCTTGGCGTTACCTACACCCGCAATAAGCGTGGCGGCTTGACAGCACGTCGCTGGCTGAGCGGCGACGGAAAATTCATCACTCAGCAAACAGAAGTCTTCGCGCCCGGCGGTTCATCTGCCCAGCCGACGGCGTCGGTTCTGGCAACGGCTCGCGTGCTGGCATCAGGCGTGCTTGTGGGTGGGGCCGCAGCGCCGCCCCCGGTTTTGCCGGAGTCGCTGGTGATTAGTATTGAAGGTCGGGAAGCGGTGCAGATTGAGCTGCGATTAGGTGAGATCAAGGCAGAGACCAAGCTGAACCCTGATTTGTTTGACCCGAGTGTGCAGGCGATGAGCTTGGGGGTGGAACGATTGATTGACCTTGATGCACCCCGCGCCGTGCCGATGCCGATTTTGCTGCCGCCGACGGTGGCCAAGCCGGCGGCCACACCTGCGATACCGGCTCAATCGGTACCGCAAGTTCCCAACCAGAAAGCTCCAATCCAGAAGGCTCCAAACCAGCCGGCTCCAAACCAGCTGGCTCCGCGGCCGGGGAGCCAGTCATGAAGCCGGTTGTCAAGCCAGCACCAAGCTCGCACCGGGTGCGGCATGCCGCATCGACGGGTCGCGGCTTGCGTTGCACAGCACGAGCCATCGCACTGGTTGCCGGGCTTGCGTTGTACTGGCTCACGCCTGCACAGCTCACACTCGCCCAATCTGCGGGCATTACCGCATCCTCCGCCTCACCGGCGGCCAGCGATGGAGCAAACTTGCCTGCGAACGCCAGCAGCCCACACGGGTGGCTGGTGGCACCAGCACTAGGCCGGTTTCCGGTGGCGATCATGCACTTGCCGCCGCGCGATGGGAACCTGAATGTTGAGGGCACGCTGAAGCTGGCCAATGTGCTGACCGAGCCGCCGCTGGCCCTGGTAGCCGATAGCGCTCGCGTGCTGATTGTGCTGCGGGCTGGCCGAGGGAGCGACTCGGGCGTTCGGGTACGCCGCGTGGTGAGCATGACGGCGGCCCGCACACAGGCGGGCACCTGGGAGTATCGCCCCCTCGGGCGAACTGGTGTAGAGCCGTCCCTCCCCGGCACAGGCAGAGTTATTGATGTTTGTACTGGCAGCCGCGGACCATTGGTACTGCTGGGGCCAATCGCTGCGGAATCTTCACCAGCGATTGACCATGAATTGCTGCCTCCGCCAACTGCCGGAACGGCCGACACACAGTGGCGTTTGCTGCAACTCGTCGAGGGCAAGTGGCAGGAGGTTTCGCTACCGGCCAGCTTCAGCGCTCTTGCGCCCTCCGCAGCGGCCCGGCTGAGTACCGGGCCGGGAGGGCGCGCAACACTATGGATGCAGCCTGCGGACTCACCGGCGGCGATGGTGTGGACGGTACCAGCGGATAAATCAGGGCGGCCACAAGAACCGGAAGCAGCGCAAGCACCGACCGGTGGGCTGGCCAAGCACACACTGCTGACGGTTGATGGCACAACCATGGCCGCGGAAGTGACAGCCAGCAAAGTTGAGCTTTTGACCTTCGCCGGTGGCATCTGGCGGCCGCTTGCTTCCGTTGCCAGGAGCGGGTCACCGGGAGTTTCAGTCTCGGTAATAGGTTTAAGTGGTATTGCGCGGGTCGCGATAGTTGCAGCGGAGGCGACCGATGCGGCGACAAGTGCGAAGCCACCGGCCCCCGCGCAGCCCACCGGTAGCAGTGGCGGTGATGGCGCGGCTGCTGACCCCGCACCGCTACGGGTGGAACCGCCGCCCGTTGAGAGTGGCACACGGGCCGAGATGCGAAGCCTGTCAATGGCGGCCAACCGCGCATTTAGTTTCATTGAAGTCTCGGCTGTTGATGGCCGCACAATGTTTACTGGTCCGGCCAAGCGCGATGGAGTGGTGACCACCCGCGATTTTCATATCCTCACGCTCGCGTTCTCATCAATGATGGTGGCGGTGCTGCTGTTTGTACTGCGAACAGACCGTAAACCGGTGCTGATTCCGCCGGGCTCATCACTGGCGTCCGGCCCACGTCGGGCAGCGGCAACACTAGTTGATGCTGCCGCGGTGACGCTGCTGGCGGGGCTGTTTGGTGTGAACATCAGCGAGTTGTTCTCCGCCCAGATTCTCTTAAGTCCCGGCAGCGTGCTTGGTAGCATCTTTGTCATCATGGCGCTCGGGGCGGTTCACGGCACGATAAGCGAGTCGCTGTGGGGCCGAACAATCGGCAAGTTTGTCACGGATTGCGATGTAGTGGGTTTCCGCAAAATCAAGCCCAGCACAAAGCCGGCTGGCAAAATCGATGATAAAGCCGGGGCACCCAAGGCCGCCGCGAAGGAGCAGGAAAGCACTGAGGAATCACCTCGCGGCGGTGTTGTTGAGACCGCAGCCGGGCCGGTGTATCGCATCGGCAGTTATGAAATTGGTCAACCAATGGTCTGGCAAGCGGCGGCGAGAAACGCCGTGAAATGGCTGCTCTGGCCCCTGTCACTGGTGGCACTGTTTGACCCAAGCGGGCGGCACCCGGGCGATGTGATTGCCAGCACGGTGGTGGTTGAGTGGCCGGAGGAGGAAGAGGCAGACGGGGAGGAGTGAGTGCTGGTGAAGCGGAACTGACGGCTGAACGCAGCGGCGGGCGAGAAAGCTGAGCGCGTGGGAGAACTCGGCGAGAACTCGGGGAGAACATCGGCGTGAACTTTGGAGAAACTTGCACTTTCGGCACTATGCGTGCGCACAAGTGCGATGCCGCTTAGCCATTGGCCACGACGACGACATCTTCCGGGGCAATAGCCAGCTCAACATCACTGCCGGTGCCGCTGCCTGACGGTGGGTTTAGTACCGCCAGCTTAAGCTGCATTCCTGCGGCGGGTGCCGAGACAGCGGCGCTTGCGGCTGGTTTGAGTTGCACGTTCATTTGGGCCAGCTCGCCGAGATAGACACGGTCGGTGATCTTGCCGCGGAGCGTGCTGTAGCCCAGGGTTGTCTGTGCGGCCGGATTGGAATCGAGGCGGAGCGCCTCTGGCCGGAGCGAGATGGTGACCTCTCCGTTGGCGGCGCCGGCCCACCCGGTGCTGGAGCGGAGCTGGCCGTAGGCGGTTTGCACGAGGCAGCCTCGGGCATCACCCGAGACGACCTTGCCACTGATAAAGTTGGTTTCGCCGAGGAACTCCGCGACGAATTTGCTGCCCGGCCTGCGGTACAGGTCTTCGGGGTTTCCGGTTTGGACCAACTTTCCGGCCTTCATGATCGCCACCGTGTCGGCCATTGACAGGGCTTCTTTTTGGTCATGCGTCACGTAAATCGTCGTAATTCCGCTCGATTTACAGATTCTCCGAATCTCCGATCGAAGCTCGATCCGCAGCTTGGCATCAAGGTTTGACAGTGGCTCATCAAGCAGCAGGACATCGGGCCGAATGACAAGCGCGCGGGCCAAGGCTACACGCTGCTGCTGGCCACCTGACAGCGCATTGGGTTTCCGCTCGGCGTACTGGCCCATCTGCACGACTTCTAACGCATCGGTTATTCGGCGGGCTTTTTCGGCCCCGGTTACTTTGCGAATTTCCAGCCCGAATGCTACGTTTTCGGCCACCGTCATGTGCGGCCACAAGGCGTAGCTCTGAAAAACCATGCCGGTGTTGCGTTTGTTGGGGGGCAGGTGCGTGACATCGCGCTCACCAGCGGGCGTGCGAAAGAGAATCCGGCCAGAGGTAGGATCAAAGAACCCCGCGACCATCCGCAGCAGCGTGGTCTTGCCGCAGCCAGAGGGTCCAAGCAGGAAGCTCAGCTCACCCGGGGCGATGGCCAAGCTCACGCCGTCAACGGCCGGGGGTGTGCCGGGCTGGTAGGTCTTGACGATGTTCTCGATAACGACGGCAGTGGACATTGAGTAAGCGTAGAAAGACCGAGTTGGCGGCGCGGGCGGGCAAATACGTGAATTGTCGAATGATCAAAGCCCCAGCCAGCAATCAGCCCCATCGCAGGGATGCCCCGTAACACACTCGCCCCGAAATTAACCCGATGGCCAGCCTCAGCGGCACCGCCACCTGCCTTGCAGCGAACCTGTGAGCCAAACCTTGCGTTGGGCCATGCACAGTCACAGGGCCTCCGTGGCTGGGTGCAGGGCATTGGCACACCCGGGCAAAACAACCCCGTCGTGGCGATGGCGAATCTGCTAGGTGGGGATGTCATCATCGGTGGCGGCTTTTCTCGCGCCGGTGGCGTGTCGGTTCGCAACATCGCCCGGTTCACTTTCGTGGTTCCGGCGGCAGCCCTAAATGCTGAGGCGCCCCGCTGATTGGCGGTGAGAATGCGTGTCCGTACGCACCTGCCGCAGCTGCACCGCCAAGAGCAGGATGCGACTCGCGCCAGCGGCTTGAAGCGATTGATCCGGATTCCGGATGCGTACTGCACGCTTCTCGCCCGTACACTCCACCCATGAGTTTCTGGAACCGCATCAATCCGCTTCGCGATGTTGCACGCCCGCGTGATACTTTGGTGTGGGGGTTGTTTGAGACCGCCAACCACTCGTTTACACTGCTGATCATCACGCTGCTGTTCCCGATTTACTTTCGTGATGTGGTTGTTGGTGATCCCAATACGGGCAAGGCCCAGTGGGGCTTCATCTACGGCATCTCTTCGGCTGTCATTGTTTTACTGTCTCCCATTGTCGGTGCGATTGCTGATGCGCGCGGGCTGAAGCGGCCGCTTCTGGGCGTGACTGCGGTGGGCTGCATCGTGGCCACGGGCGCTCTAGCGTTTGTGGGGCCGGGGCATGTTCTTGCCACAGCGGTGCTGTTTATCATTGGCAACGTGTGCTTTGTACTTGGTGAAAACCTCATCGCCAGTTTTCTGCCGCAGCTTTCTACCTCTAAAAATGTCGGCCGCATCAGCGCCTTGGGCTGGGCCATGGGATATGGCGGCGGAGTTATTGTTTTGTCCATCACGGGCATCATGATCTTCACGCTGAACATGAAGCAGGTTTCTCAGTGGCAACCACTGTTTGGCATGGCCGCTGTGTGGTTCCTGGTCTTTAGCATCCCCACGCTCCTGTACCTGCGCGATACGGATCTTCCGGCCGACCCGGAGAAAAAGCTCAACTTACTCACCTGCGGCTTTACGCGCCTGGCAGACACCATCCGGCAAGGCAAATGCTTCCGGATGCTGGGCCGGTTTCTGGCGGTGTTCCTGCTGTACTCAACCGTTGTGCAAACCATCATCGTCTTTGGCGGGCAAATTGCGCAGGACTATGGCTTCACCCAGATTGACCTTGTGCTCTTTGTGCTGCAGCTCACATTCACGACACTCATCGGCGCGCTGGTCACCGGCGTGCTACAAGATCGCCTCGGCTCCATCCGCACCATCATGCTGGCCCTGGCGGTGTGGCTTATCACCTGCATCGGCATGGCCACACTGCCGCCCACCAACGGCCCCAAATGGGCCGTCTGGGTGCTTGGCAACGGTCTTGGCCTTGGCATGGGCATGATCGGCACCTCCAGCCGCGCGACCGTGGGCCTGTTTACGCCCGCTGGCAAAACCGCAGAATTCTTCGGGCTGTGGGGCCTCACGCTCAAGCTCGCAGGGTTTCTTGGCCCACCGATCTTCGGTGTGCTGGCCGCAAACTATGGCAACCGTATTGGGTTCATCACGCTCTCGGCCGTTTGCGTGGTCTCGGCGGTGCTGCTGGTTTGGCTGATCGATGAAAAAGAAGGCCTCGCCGCGGCACACCCAATTCCCGAGAAAACCTGACACGAGCCCTTCAGAAACAATCAACCACCCCGCACAATTTGCCGATTTGCCGAGGGATCACCCATCACCGGACAGGAACAGCTCAGGATGCACCAGCGCACGTTAGGCAAAAGCAGTGTTGAGGTACCACCGATTGGCCTGGGGACGGTCAAGCTCGGTCGCAGGACCGGGCTGAAATACCCCGCCGCCCAGGTGCCGCAGGCACTGCCCGATGATGAACAGGCCTTGCTGCTGTTGCGCGAGGCGGCCAAGCTGGGCGTGAGCCTGATTGACACCGCCCCGGCGTACGGCGAAAGTGAGCGGCGTTTGGGCGAGCTGCTGTACCAAGTGCAACCTCGCAAAGATTGGGTGCTGTGCAGCAAAGTTGGCGAAGAGTTTGCGGCAACCGGCAGCGATGCCAGCGCGGGCAGCGAGCTGGGAGTAAGTACGTACGACTTCTCTGCTAAGGCAATCATCGCCAGCATCGAGCGATCGCTCCGGCGGCTGCGCACTGAGTATCTGGACATCGCACTCCTGCATTTTTCATCGAGCACTGATGATGAAGCGGTCCTGAACGCCGCCGAGGCGTATGACACGCTGGCCATGCTCAAAGCCCAAGGCAAGATCCGTGCCATCGGGGCGAGCACTTCCAGCCTCACTGGCGGCATCATCGCGGCCCAGCGCTGCGAAGTCGCGATGCTAACGCTGAACCCCACCGAGCAGCGAGACCTCGCGGCGATTGTCGAGGCCCGCACCACCGGGTGCGGCGTGCTGATAAAAAAAGCACTCAGCAGTGGCCAACTTGCAGCCGGACCGGCAATGGTCGCCGCCCACGGGGGCTTTGCCTCGCCCGATCCGGTACAGGCCGCTCTGCGAGCGGTACTGGCAGAACCATCGGTGAATTCCGTCATCGTGGGCACACTGAATCCCAAGCACTTGGCCCAGGCCGTACTCATCGCCGAGGCAGTCCGGAGTTGAGCGATGGG
>JBBRKQ010000070.1:0-19438 GCA_038231815.1 Phycisphaerales bacterium | reverse complement strand
TCAGCCCACAGCGCTTGCGCATGAAGCTTTTTTGAGGCTTCTTGGACCGGTTGATGAGAACGGACGGCCTCGGCCCGTGCAATGGAACAGCACGGGGCACTTCTTTGCATCGGCCGCAATTGCGATGCGGCGGATCCTAGTTGAGCGTGGTCGCCGCCGTCAAAGGCGAAGCCGGCTCACGCAAGAAATTCCCCTTCCTCAGGAGACGAGTTCGAGCGCGGCCAGTGGCGATGCGATAGATATTGTGGCGTTGGATGAGGCGCTGAAAAAACTCGAGATTCACGACCAGCGCAAAGCGCGAGTGGTGATGCTGCGGTTCTTTTGCAATTTGTCGATCGAAGAAACCGCCGCGGCGCTTGAGCTCTCCCCGGCAACCGTGAAGAACGACTGGGCGTATTCGAGGGCGTGGCTGAAACGGCAGATGCTTGCAGACGGTGTGAGGGATGATGACGATGGAGATGCTGAGCAGGAGGATGGCCAAGCATGACGATGGCCGGGACAGATGGTGTGGGAAAGACAGGCGCCGGTGTCCCGAATGCGGCGGGCGTTATCGCTGCGCGCATCGAGGAGCTGTTTATTGAGTTGTTGGGACTGGAAAGCCCCGCGCAGCGGGCGCGGCTTCTGGAATTGCAGGCCGCCGGTGAGCCGGATGGGGTGGTGCGTGAGGTGGCTTCACTGCTAGATTGCAGCACGCGGGACTTCATGAAGGCGGACGATCTGGCGAGGCTGGCGACCGATGCCATGGATTGGCCGCTTGATGTGGGAGATGCGTTCGGTGATGTGGTGGTGTTGTCGCGGCTGGGGGCCGGCGGGATGGGCGTGGTGTACAAAGCGCGGCAGAATCAGCCTTCCAGAGAGGTTGCACTGAAGGTGATTCGGCCTTGGGTTGCGCAGGCTGAGGGATTGGAGCGGATCAGTCGTGAGGCGGAATTGCAGGCGAGGCTTTCGCACCCGAACGTCGCGCAGATCTTTGCCGTGCGTTCGCAGCAACAGCCCGATGGGCGGGTGCTCAGCGGCATCGTAATGGAATTGGTCGACGGCGACCGAATTGACACGGTGTGCCGAACTCGGGGGCTTGGGGTGGCTCAGAAGCTAGAGCTGTTCTTGCAGGGATGTGAGGCGGTTTCGCATGCGCACGCCGCGGGCATCATTCACCGGGATCTGAAGCCCGGAAACATCTTTGTGACTGCTGATTCTCGGGTGAAGGTGCTGGACTTTGGTATCGCCGGACCGATTGGTGTTCCGGCAGTTGCTACTGATGGAGCCGCTGGCCTGCCGAACGGTGGTGCGATGACGCTCGGGGCCCGGTTCGGTGCTGAGCCGGTGACGGGAACGCTTGCTTCCCGCTCCACTGGGCTTCGCGGCACGCCGGATTACATAAGCCCTGAGGCGTTTGCAACGGGCTTACCTGTTGATGCAAGGGGGGATGTTTACGCCCTTGGTGTTGTTCTGCACGAACTGTTGACTGGCCGCTTGCCACGCCGGGGACGCGCGGGTGAAGAGGTGATGCGAGTAGACCCTCGGGCGGCGGCGAGGGAACTTCGCGGGGATTTGCTTGCGATTTTACAGACGGCGCTTGCGACGGATCCGGCGAAGCGGTATCAATCTGTGCTCCAGTTCGCTAGCGATATACGGCGTCATTTGCAGCATCGCCCGATTTCTGTTCGGCAGGACTCGGTTTTGTACGTATTTCACCGGTTGGTGCGTCGGCATCGGGTGCTTGCCGCGGTCGCGGCTTTGCTTTCGACGGCGGTGTTTTTGGCAGCGGTGGTAGCAACGGTACAAAGCCAAAAGGCTGAGGCTGCGCTCCTAGCTGAGGCGATTGCCGGGCGGCAGGCCGTGACGTCGCTGCAGTTGGCTCGCGCGGAGCGAGACCGGGCAGATGCAGCTGCCGAATCTCTTCGTGACCGGTTGCTGACGGCGGATCTGGAGCGAGGGCGTTTGGTCGCGGATACGGGCGCCCGCGAGCAGGCCGAGCGGATCGTTTGGCCACGGGTGCTGGAGAAGGCGGCCGATTCCCGAGTACTCTGGACGATGCGGTCGCTGACCTTTGGCGGCGGCTGCTTTGTGACGGAACCGCTGCCCGAGGGCGAAGGCTACGCGATCGCGCGATCTTCAGATTCGTTTGCGTTTGGAACTTTTACCGGTAACATTATGTGTATCGGCCGGGATGGCCGAATGCAGTGGCGGACAGCAAAGCCGGTGTCAGATGCAGGGATTTGGCAACTCGCTGATCGGATGGATGATTGCATCATGGGTCTGGATCGCACCGGTTCGCTTCTGGTGATCGATGCAGCCAATGGCGAGCTGATCGAGCGATCATCAGTGAAGGTGGATGGAAAAAACCTGCTGTCTCGAGCGATCACTCGGATTGGGGGCAACGAGGTGCTTGTCGGTGGACGGGACGGCGTGTTGCGAGTCTACCGACGCGGCCTCCGGCGATGGGAGTTGGTTCAGAGTGTTGCGACTGGGTCCTCAGGGCTGGTCAAGGTTGCGGCGAGCCCTGAATCAACTGCATCGCAAGCTACTGTGGCGGTAAGCACTGAGGCAGGGGAGATACTGCTGCTTGAGCGGACGGGCAAGCACTGGCAAACCAAGTTCAGATGGCTTGCCCACAAGGACGCGACCGGGCGGGTTGTGGCCCAAGCGGCGCTCTGCTTCACGGGGCGAGGCACGGTGGTGAGTGGCAATGTTGACCGCATGATCTTCGTGTGGGACGCTCTTACCGGGCAGAAGCTGCAGGAGACGGATACCCGCAATGGGTCAGTGCGTGATCTTCTGCTCAGCGGTTCGCTCGTGGTTCAGGGGGGCTGGTGGCAGACGGTGGTGTGGTCGGTTCGGCCGGACGGTACGCTGGAACGTAAGTTTGACCTTCCTGGCGGTGCGGTGGTTGCTGGGGCAACGGGGGATGGACGCATCTTCGCGACGGCGACGGCGGATAAGGTCCGACTTTGGAATCCGGGGGTGGGGCGGGAGGAATTTCGCTTGCCGGGGATGGGCGGATTATTACGAGTGCGAACCTCGCCCGATGGCAAGTGGGTTGTCGCGGGGTGCAATCGAAATGGCAAGGTACTGGTTATGCCACCGGACGTCACTGCGAGTAACGCTGCCGGTGTGATTTCCACGATTGATTCAACGCTTGAGTTTGTGCGTGATGTTAGTTGGATCGATGATAAAAGGATTGCTGTCACGGGCAGCCGCGCGACGGCCGTGATAGAGGTTGGTACTGGAAAGATGGATGTGTTTCCATTCAAAACCGGCTTTGGTTCGGTCGTCGCGTCTCTAGGTGCCGATTTTGTGGTTGCGGGCACGCCCGCAGGAATGGAGCTGCGATCAGCAGGGTCGCTGGCCGTACGCTCGCAGCGAGTTGTTCCATTGGCGGCTGAAGCCGTCGCGATGGTGTCCGGACCGAGGGTGGGAAGTCGGGCGACTGCGGTCGTGCTACGAAGGGCAAACATCATTGAACTGGTGGATGCAGAGACTCTCGAGCCGATCGTTACGGGGCGTTCCGTTGGAACGGCTTGGCGACCTGCGGTTTCTCCGGATGGAAAATTGCTGGCGGTTGGAACGTGGTCGCCGAGTATTGAGCTGTTTACGTTGCCGGATCTACAGCCAGCGGGTGTGCTCCTGGGACACGGGCAAATCATCAACGAAGTAGCGTTTACACCGGACGGAATGCTGCTGAGTGTGTCTGGTGATGGAACGCTGCGGGTTTGGCATACAGCGCATCAGGCATGTGTGGCAAATTTCAAACTTGCTGATACCTCAGTTGTTGGGCTGGCGATTTGTGACTCGCGGGTGCTGGTGACGACTGATACGGGCCAGATGGTTGTTATCGATACCGCTGTGCTGGATCAGGCAACGGCGGGCTCACGAGAGAGTTGGATGCGAGCGACCGGCTCCTCCGGTTGGCCGTGAGCCCTTTGCCCGCGGTGTTGGCGTTCATGGCCAGGAGGTGGGTGCGAGGTCCGCTCGCCAAAGTTCACCTATCATCTGCATCTTCAAGGCGTTGTTTGCCTTCGTGGCTGCTGTCCTCCTGATCCAAGTTAATTGAGGTTTTTATGCAAATGTCCGCCGCACACCTGCTCGCTCCAGCATTGTTTCTGACCGTCTCTGTGATGAGTGCTGGCCAGCCAGCGGGGACGGCCCCGGCGGCACCCGCCCCGATAGCGCCGCCGGCCGGGGCGAAACCGGAAGGAAAGCCTGCCGAGAAGATGCCTGAGACGAAGGCGGACAAACCAGCCGAGCGTGAGCCATCTGCCAAAGGGAGCATGTTTGATGGCGAGGCCGCAGAAGTTGCGGCGGGTTTTAACTTCACCGAGGGGCCGTGCTACGTGAGCGGTGGCAAATTGGCGGGGCACTTTGTTTTCTCAGATATTCCGAACGCCAAGATTCACAAGGTGAAACTGGATGAGAAGGGCAAGGGCACGCCCGAGTTGTTGCGTGATGATTCCGGACGGGCCAACGGGAACATTATCGATCTGCAAGGAAAACTGCTGAGCGCTGAGTCCGATGGCCGGATTACGCGGACTGACATTTTGAATGATCCGCAGGCCAAGGTAGAGATATTGGCCGCTGAGTTTGAGGGGAGTCGCTTCAACAGCCCCAATGACCTGTGTATTGGTGCTGCGGGTGATGTGTACTTCACCGACCCCGCGTACTTCGCGGACAAGGCGACCCGCAAGCTGGACTTCGAGGGTGTGTTTCGGATCGTTGCTGGCGAGGCATCCAAGTCCGATGCGGCCAGGAAGGTTGTCGTCGTCAGCCGTGAATACAAGCGGCCGAACGGTTGCTGCCTGTCACCGGATGGCAGAAAGCTGTACGTTGCAGATGCGGGGACCGGAGAGTTGTACGTTCACGAGGTGAAGGCGGATGGTTCAACGGGGCCCCGGATGTTGTTTGCCGATACAAAGGGTGCCCGTGGCCGGGGTGGAGTGGATGGGCTTCGCACTGACAAGGCGGGCAACGTGTACACCACTGGGCCGGGTGGCATCTGGTGCTTCTCTCCAAAGGGAGAGTGGCTGGACCGGCTTGCGGTGCCGATGGTCTCAAACTTTGCGTTTGGCGGCGCTGATGGCAAGACGTTGCTGCTGACCTCCGGAGCGAAGATTCTGACAGCCAGGGCCAAGAATCCTGGCTAGGTGTGCGCTCGCCGGGCCACCATCGACACCGCGGAACAGTACAATTCATTGGCGAGCGGCGCTTCGTCCGTTACGGGTGCCTACAACCGGTCATGGCCAAGGTTGTTCGCAGCAAAAAAGCATCGCTGTTGGACGAGGGTGGTGATGACGGTCTGCCCCCGCCGTTCGCCGCACCGCCGTTTTTTCCGACATCGCTGGATCAGATCATCGGGCATGACCGTGCGAAACGGATACTGCGTGAATCCATCACCAGCGGCCGGGTGCATCATGCATGGATCTTCGGCGGGCCGCAAGGGGTTGGTAAGTTCGCTGCAGCATACGCGTTTTCGGCAGAGCTTTTGGGGGGCTCGGCGGAGGCCGATCGGCGACTGGCCTGCGGGCAGCATCCGGACCTGCACATTATTCGCAAAGAGCTGGCATCGGTCTCTGAGGATGACACGGCGCGGAAGGGAAAACAGACTTCGATCGCAAAGGCGGTGATCGAGGAGTTTGTGTTTGCCATTGCGCCGCTGGCGGCTCGCATGCCGGGCAAGCTGATGGACAAGGTGTTCATCATTGATGAGGCGGAGCTGCTGGATAGATCGCTGACATCTGCCCCGACGCAGAACACGCTGCTGAAGCTTTTGGAGGAGCCACCCCGTGGAACTGCGTTTATTCTGGTGACGACTGATGAGAACAGGCTGCTTCAGACGATTCGGTCGCGTTGCCAGCGGGTTGGCTTTGGACCACTGAAGCACGAGGAGGTCGTGGCTGTGCTGCGGCGGGTGGGTATTGGCCTGCCGACGAAGCCAGACCTGGACTGGGCGATCGCATTTGCGGAGAACTCACCGGGCGCGACGCTGCAGACCATTTCGCTCAATCTATTTCAGTGGAGGTCGGAGCTGATGCCGCTGCTGTATGATGTTGATGCCAGTCCGCAAAAAGCCAGCAGCTTGGGGAGTGTGATGTTTAGGCTAGTCGAGGCGCAGGCCGCGCAGCAGGCCGGTGAGAGCAAAACATCGAGCAAGGAAGCCGCGAATCGATACTGGACGCGGCGGATGCTGGCGGCGGTGGCGGGGCACTACCGAGATGTGATGCTGCGGAACCCCGGCCGAGCGACGGCGGCGATGGAACTGTGCAGCGCTGCCGAGCGGCAGATGGACGCCAACGTGCAACTGGCGCTGATCTTTGAGAACCTGGCGGCACAATTGTGCTGGGCGGGGCGGTGAGAGGCAAAATGCTCAGTTCGTTGATTGCAGGCAAGGCGGCCGGAAAGCGGTGCGGCAGTACTTCATGCTTACGGTCCGATTGCGCGTTCGCCAGTCTCGCCGGTGCGGATGCGGACAACGTCATCGAGCGGGATGACGAAGACTTTTCCGTCGCCCACACTGCCGGTTGTTCCTGAACGAGCGCCACGGACGATCGCTTCGGTGGCGTCCTCAACGAACGCGTCACTGACGGCGATCTCCAGTTTGAGCTTGGGCAAAAGTCGCTCTTCAACCTCTTGGGCTCGGTACACCTCTGTCACACCACGCTGGCGGCCGAAGCCTTGGACTTCACTGACGGTCATGAGATAGACATCACACTCGGCAAGGGCGATGCGGACGTTTTCAAGGGCTTCGGGTCGGATGATGGCAACGATGAGTTTCATGCGGAGTTGGGCTTGCGGGGATGTAAGAAGAGTTGAGGTCTGCGGTGTTAAGCGTCGGAAGATGCAAAAGCAAAAGTCTGTTTGTGGTGAGTGCTGCGATGGTTACTCTGATTCTGAAGCGCTCCGTGCACATGCCTGCACACAGCCGAGATTTCTACTCGAACGACGCTGCGCGAGGTTACCGCTTGAGCGTTGCGGTTGCGCCTGTGTCGGCAAATAGTTTACCCAGAGCTTCGCGGGCTGCCTCGGGCTCGCCGCCGTGGAATTTGAACGTGTTGTTTCGCACCGTGGCCAGGCCGGAGTACACAGTTTTGAAAGCTTCGGTGCCGTCGTTGGCACCCTGATTTTCTTGGCACAGTCTTCGCCAGCGGTCAGCAATTGCTGACTGCGAGGCGCCATCAAGCGTGACCGCGAACCGACGGCCGAGTACTGGCGGGGCATTCGCCGCGCGAGGCTCGGCCAGAACCGCTGCCGCGGCGGACATGGCCTCACCGCCACCCAGTGCATAAGCCCGTTCGCGATGTTGCGAGAGGTCCATGCCGATGATCTCCTCATCGCTGGAGGCTCTGAACTTGAACACGGCGTTCAGCGCAATGAGGATGGCCAGCGTTGCTAAGCCGCAGTACACAATGGTGACACCTACGGCGATGAGCTGCTTCAAGATCAGGTCCGGGTGACCATCAACCAGGCCGCCGGGGAGTGAGCCGAAGATAGCCTTGCCGCCGTCGCCGCCCGTCAGCGTGGCTATATCGGCGTTGACTGCGCCGGTCGCAAAGACGCCGGTGAGCAGCGCGCCCAAGGTGCCGCCAACAAAGTGAACTCCGACGACGTCGAGTGCATCGTCATACCCTAGACGGGGCTTGAGCGATACCGCCGCATAGCAGATGGCCCCGCCAACTAGCCCCATGAGCAGGGCCGCACCAGGGGTGACAAAGCCCGCGGCCGGGGTGATGACGACGAGCCCAGCAACCGCGCCCGAAGCCGCCCCGAGCAAGGTGGCGTGACGGTTACGGATAAACTCACAAGCCAGCCAGCCAAGGGCCGCCGCCGCGGCGGCGCTGTTGGTGTTGATAAGCGCCAGCGATGCAGTTTCACCAGCTTTCAGAGCCGAACCGGCGTTAAAGCCAAACCAGCCCACCCACAACAGTCCTGCGCCCATGACCGTGAACGGGAGGTTGTGTGGGGTGATGGATTCTGACCCATATCCACGGCGTTTGCCGAGATAAAGGGCGCAGACCAGCGCTGAGACACCGGAGGAAATGTGAACGACCGTACCGCCTGCGAAATCTAGCGCGCCGACTTTAGTGCCAATCCAGCCGCCGCCCCAGACCCAATGGGCCAGCGGGCTGTACACAAGCAGTGACCAGAACACCATGAGTAACGCAAAGGGCACGAAACGCATGCGCTCGGCGAAGGCACCCGAAATTAGGGCTGGAGTGATGATGGCGAAGGTGAGCTGGTAGGCCGCGAAGAGGGAGTGGGGGATGGTCGGGGCCAGCGAGTTCGGCGCTGCGGGTGCGGCCACGGTGCTGTACACACCCCGTAGCATTGCAAAGTCAAGAGAGCCAAACCACCCTCCGACTGTGGGCCCGAAGGCGATTGAGTAGCCGCCCAGCACCCAAAGCACGCTGACGATCGCAGCGCAGAACAGCGAATGCATAAAAGTTGACAGAACGTTTTTGCTGCGGACCAAGCCGCCGTAAAACAGGGCGAGACCGGGAATTGTCATCATCAGGACCAGCGCGGTCGCTACAAGCATCCAGGCTGTGTCACCGGAGTTGATTGCTGGGGCAGCGGCGGCCGCGGCTATGCCCTCAGTGAGGTTTGCAGCCACGGAAGATCCCAAGGCTGTCCCCGGAACGGGTGGTGGGCCGGCACCCACCGCTCCCACCGGCTGCTGGAACAGACTCGCTCCCACGAGGTAGAGAGTCTGGACGAACAGGGGTGCGGGGGCGATGGGCATGGCGTGAGTTCCGAAAAGGCAGGAACGGATGGGCTGCGGACTGGCTGGCCAAACACACACAGTGCGCCGGGTTGGCCCGTGTGCCAGCGAATTTGGTTATGGAAACGGTTTCAGGTATCGAATTCAGGCATGGCGGCATGGAATTCTGGTACCGGGAGGAGCAAACTGGAGCCGGGAAGAGAAATTCACTTTCCCCGCACGCCCGGGGGTGGTAGTGTTGCGACGCCCAATGCTGTGCCCCTACTGCCAGACTGACAACGACAAGGTGATCGACAGCCGGTCATCGGATGCCGGAAAGGTCATCCGTCGTCGGCGTGAGTGCTTGGGATGTGCGAAACGATTTACCACGTATGAGCGGGTTGAGGAGTTGTCAAAGCTGATCGTGATCAAGCGAGATGGCTCGCGGGTGCCGTTTAACAGGGACAACATTCTCCGGGGTATTCAGTCCGCCTGCGGGAAGCGTCCGATTTCGGAGAACATACGGGTGGGGATGGTGGACCAGATCGAGGAGTTCGTCCATCGAAATTACGACAGGGAGGTTCCCACGAGCGTTATCGGCGAGCTGGTGTGTGCCAAGCTTCGCGATGCCGATGAGGTGGCGTACATCCGCTTTGCCAGTGAGTATCACCAGTTCAAAGATGTTGGAGAATTGGTTGCCTCCGTGCGGGAGTTGACGATGAGGGTTAAAGATGTTAAGGGCCAAGATAAGCTTTTTTGAGCTTGGTTTGTGATAACCCGGTCGCAGTTGCGACCGGGACGCAATTGGAGTTGGGATCGGTTTTTGAGCGGCTGCCGCTCTTGCAGCTGCGATAATGCTGCATGACCACCCTTTCGAATTGGCGCCGGCGACCGTCGACTGAGCCACTGAGGATCTTTGTGGTCGTGCTGGCTCTGGCGTTTACGTTCGAGTCGGTGATCATGCTCGTTTTGGCAGCTCTAGCAACGGGGCCCCGGCATCCACTGCTTGATGCGTTCGGTGACTCGTTCGTGCTTACGCTGCTGCTGGCTCCGGCGTTGTGGTTTCTGATCGTTCGGCCGCTGCGGAGGCTATCGGCATCGCGCGGGCAGTTGCTCGCCCAGCTCTTTGATGCGACCGAGCAGGAACGCGGCCGCTTGGCCCGCGACCTGCATGATGAACTTGGGGGGCATCTGACTGCGATACTGATCGGTCTGCGAAACGTGGAACTGGCCGAGAACATCGAGCAGGCTAAAGGACGTGCCCGGCTCGTCGCCGAAGCGGGCGCCGCGAGCCTTGACAAGGTTCGGAGGATCGCACGTGCGCTCAGACCGACGGCGCTCGAGGACTTGGGCCTGACACCGGCTCTAGAGCGACTGTGCGATGAATACCGAGGTTCTTTGGCAGCGAATACCCATCGATTATCAATAGACCTGATGATCGATCTTCACCCGGACCGACGATTCAGTCCGCAGCTTGAGATGTGTATCTTTCGTGTGCTTCAGGAGACGCTTACGAACTGTGCTCGGCACGCCAACGCAACATCGGTGACCGTGCACCTGACTGCCGACCAGTGGAGCGTGCAGTTGGCCGTGACCGACAACGGGTGCGG
This sequence comes from Phycisphaerales bacterium, assembly GCA_038231815.1. Classification (GTDB taxonomy): domain Bacteria; phylum Planctomycetota; class Phycisphaerae; order Phycisphaerales; family UBA1924; genus CAILKP01. The sequence goes on along the minus strand of JBBRKQ010000070.1, from coordinate 9,136 downwards.
CTTTGAACCGGCCAAGCTTTTGGGGTCCTCGTTCGGCCTCAGCGGGATGAGGCAGCGGGTCGAATTGTTAGATGGGACGTGCGAGGTTCGTTCAGCAAAGGGGCTGGGCACCAAGGTTTTTGTACGGTTGCCCGTACTCACGGCTACCGTGATTGCCGCGGTTGTGCCATCCATCGCTTCCGCCGCCGGGCTCGCCGAGTACTCCGGCGAAGAAATGAAGACCAAACAATCATGAGCCGCACCAAAGTAATGATAGTTGATGACCACGCCATGCTGCGAAGCGGAATTAAGCTGCTCGTCGATGGCCAAGCGGACCTGACCGTCGTCGGTGAGGCGGGAACCCTTCAGCAGGCGATTGACCTTGCGCCCAAGGTGCTGCCGGATGTGATCACACTCGATCTGTCCATGCCGGGTGGCTCGGGTGTGGCGGGGGTTCAGCGACTGGTCGGGGTTGTTCCGGATGCCCGGATTCTTGTTCTGACAATGCACGATGACCCGGCGTATGTGCGGACTGCAATGGCGATGGGAGCATCCGGCTACGTTGTCAAGAGTGCGGCGGATACGGAACTGCTCAGCGCAATCCGTGCGATCGCACGCGGCCGTGTTTTTGTTGATATTCAAAGCAGCGGATCCCTAGAGAGTGTCTTCGGTGAGCGCGGCGCGGGGACAAAGTGTGACTCCAAGGGAGCACCAATTGATTCGCTCAGCGAGCGCGAGCGGGAGGTGCTGGGCGAGGTTGCCAAGGGGTACACAAACCAGCAGATCGCCGATCGGGTGGGGCTGAGTGTCAAGACCATTGAGTCATACCGAGCGAGGCTTATGCAGAAACTGGGACTGAAGAGCCGGGCCGATCTGATGCGGCTGGCCGTGGAGAGTGGCGTCCTAAAGGGGCCGGACCAAATGTGAGGGGGCCCGAGCTTCCGTGAACTGGCCTCACCAAACCGCAACACAACGGTGCTCGGGTGAGTGTGCTTTCCTGCGTGGGCAACGCCGAGCCGCACTTGGTGTGGCCCCGTGGCGACACGACCGAGAAAAACGGGCAAAATACCACGCGTATCAGGCGCTGGGAGGGCGGCACTGTGATTGCCTGAGCAGTTCAGATGAGAAGAGATGTATCTAATTCGCGACGGTGCGTTACGCTGCGGCTGGGGGCGGGACTTTGTTTTATCGTTGCCGCGGCGATGGGGGGGTGTACGGCTGCTGGGCCTTCGGCTCGAACGGAAGGACTGCAGGGGACGCCCCGGGCTGCCAGGGCCGCGCGAGGGAGCGAAACGGTCTTTGCGGGCGAGGAAGTTCGGTCGTGGGTCTCGGATGCACAGGCGATGAGTCTGGCGGCGGCGACACGGCGCGATGATGCGCTTGGGTACGAGCCTAATGGCCCGCTGTTTGACGACGGGTGGATTTCGCAGCCAGTCCCGTCAATCGAACGGCCGCGGTATGTGTTTCTGGGTGGCGTGCGGTCGAATTTCTTTATCTTTTTCAGGCCTGAAAACGGAAGATGAAGTGGCGACGGACTCAGCACGGAATCATTGCAGCCAAGGCCACCGATCGCAACAGAAAATCGATTCACGCGGCCACTCCGGCTTAATCTCAAAGCCAACTCCACTCCAAGCGATGATTTTTTGCTGTGATCGTCTCGGCTTCAGAATCGCCGACAGCGCCTCCGCGTGGGATGGTGTGTTGTTACGCCCGCTATGCGTTCGAATACGGATTTGGGAAGCCGATTATGTCTGACTCGTCTATGACAACGTCCTGTGAGATGAATCCTGCCGGACAGAGACCGGGACGCCCGTGCACACCGAGAGCGCCTGACCTGTTGGAGCCTTCGTCAACTTACCTATTCGGATTGGACCGATGGTGATCGCAAAACCGGATTACAGCAGCGGATTTTTGACGCCGTGGCCGTACTGAGCGGTCGGTGAAAGGTCGGGCTGGATGTTGACATAGACATCGCTGTACAACTCGCTGGCCTCGGGCACCGGCGAGGCTTCGGCGAATTCCATTGCATCCAGGGCGATCGCTTTGCATTCTTCAACCATCGCGTCAACGGCGGCCTCGGTCATGCAGCGACGCTCGGTGAGCAGGTACTTCTCGAGCAGCGCGATGGAGTCGCGCTGCTTGATGGACTCGACCTCGTCTTTAGCGCGGTACTTCTGCGGGTCCGACATGCTGTGACCCTGATACCGATACGTGAGCAGGTCAACAAACGCCGGGCGCGAGGTTTCGCGGCAGCGGTCGACAAGTGGCTTGAACTGGTCGTAGACATTGAGCACATCCATTCCGTCAATGTGAACGCCTTCCATGCCGTACGCCAGGGCTTTGGATTTGAGATCGTGGGCCATGCTGGTGCCACGCTCAATGGCGGTTCCCATGGAATAGCGATTGTTCTCCACAACGTAAATCACCGGGATGTCCCAGAGGCTGGCGATGTTCATCGCTTCATGCAGCGCGCCCTGATTCAACGCCCCATCGCCCAAGTATGACAGGCTCACTTTCTTCTTCGGCGCAATGTGCTTGGGTTTCTCCCAAGGCGGTGGAAGTGGCGAGCCATCCGCATTCGTCACCGCACGCTTGATGACATCATTCTCATACTTGGCGGCAAAGGCCAATCCGGTGCCAACGGGGTTCTGCGCGCTGACGATGCCGTGGCCACCAAAGTTCCAGTTTGGCCGGTCAAACATGTGCATCGAGCCGCCCTTGCCCTTGGCGCAGCCGGTAATCTTGCCGTACATTTCGGCCATGCAGGCCCGGGGAGACATGCCGCGGGCCAGGGCGTGGCCGTGGTCGCGATAGGCGGTGATGATCGGATCATCATGGTTGAGGGAGCTGATGGTGCCGACGGCCAAGGCTTCCTGACCGATGTAAAGGTGACAGAACCCACCGATCTTGGCCTGCTGATACGCCTGAGCGCAGCGGTTCTCAAATTCCCGGATCAGGATCATGTCGCGGAGCATCTTGATGACCCGCTCGTTGCTCAGTGCGTCGGAAGGACGCGGCTTGCCCGCTTCACGCTTGCCAACGCCGTTGCTGCCGTTCGGCTCGCCAGCCATGTGCACTTTGGACGAGGTGATGTGGTAAAGCGATCCATCTGTGGCCGGGGCGACGGCGGGAGCAGGAGCGTGGTTCGGAGTTGAGGGATTCATGGTGGAGAGGAAAAAGGGCTGAGGACAAGGCTGTGGTTATGCGAGGCAACGAATGATCACACCAAGCCGATGCCAGGGCGGCAGGGTCGGCAAGAAAATCGGTCTTTCGAGGCAACCCAACAGGTGCCAAGCAAAGCCGTACAAAAAGCTGAGTTGATGATAGCAGATTCCCACGGATCATTCGCCGGGAACGGCGAATGGAACAGTTACACGCCGGGCTTGCACTCGCTGCAAGGTGACAGACCCTTTTTCTTGGCCTCATCGATCGTGACGGGGTCTTTAGTCTTGCCAAGATACCGGCAGGATGCGGTGTGGTACTTGGTTCCAGATTTACTCGCGTAGACCGTCACGCCTGTTCTGGGTGACTTGTCTGATTTTTTATCGGACGTAACGGGTGGATCGATTTGCGAAATCGGTGCCATTTCCGTTGGCACTCCCGGCTTGGCATCCTGATCCGCCGGAGTTGGCTCCGTGGGCTTGCCATCTTTCGTGGGGTCGCCGGGTTTGGCATCCGCCGGCTTTGGCTCGCTGGGCTTACTGGGCTTGGTCGCGGGTGGATCCATCCAGAGGCCCTTTTTGGCCGCGCGAGCAAGACCTTCGTACGCCCTCATCGCATTTTGGTACTGATACGGCACCTCAGCTTGTTCGCGGGCGTAGCCCTGGCGGATCAGTTCCGCATTGACCAGCATCCCATCCGGAGCGCGGTGAACGTAGACCGCGCGCCGCTTTTTCTCGTCTTGTCGGCGTCCGGCCTCGTGGTCTACGAGGTAGACACTCTCGCCAACGAGCAGGTTTGTCAGGAACCGCTCGGCCTGCGGGGTTGCCGGATCAGCGGCTTTGGGTGGCTCGATACCCATGAGCGCCACGGTTTCCGTGCCGCTGCCGGTGGAAATGGTAATCGTCAGACCGTCGGCCTTGAGCACCTTGTGGGCTGTGAACTTTGAAAAATCTGGCAGCGTGAGCTTTGGCGCATCGGCCGCGCGAGAGGGTGCAACCTGTGTCGGTGCGCCGTTCTGCTCGCCGGAGTCGGTTGGGATTGCCGGGCTGGGCTGTTTGGCCAGAACCCCCAAATGTGGCGGCAGGCAAACCAATGCCACTACCAAGATGGACGGAAAAAGCCCTTGCCACGATGATCGCGTGCGTGCTCCAGCCATACTTTAGGATAGCTCGGCAAAGAGTGGAGGGGTATCACTTTCTTAGCTGGTGTGGAAACTTTGGGGGCCTAGGGCAACCCCGAGCGCGTTCGCGTGCAACAGTTGATCGCTCCGGACAGAGCCCCACGAAGCGGGGGCTGAAACTGACTATCAGTAACTGACGGTTTTATCTAAAAAGGAACTGTCTATTCAACCTACAGCATTTATCACAGGCGGCACATCTGGGATCGGGCTGGAGACGGCTGTGCAATTGCTGGCCGCGGGTTGGCGGGTGGCGGTGTGTGGCCGGGATGCGGCGCGCGTCGGTGAGGCGGAGGCAAAAATGCTTCGGTCTGCCGCGCGCGATGATGTCATGGCCCTGAGCTGCGATGTGACGCAGCCGGAGGAAGGGCAGGCAATCCTCGAGGGGGTTCTGGCGGTTTGGGGACGGGTTGATGCGTTTGTACACAGCGCCGGCATGGCACCGCGACGACCTATCGCCGACCATGATGATGAACTGATTTCCAAGGTCTTTGAGACCAACACGCTTTCGGCGCTGCGGCTTGTCCGTGGTTTGTGGCCCGGCTTTGAGCGGCAGCGCGCGGGGGCGGTTGTGCTGGTTTCGAGCATGGCCAGCCGCGATCCGTTTCCCGGGTTCTTTGCCTACGCCGCCAGCAAAGCGGCCCTGAATCTGGCTGCGTTTTCGATTGCCCAAGAGGGTGCGGCGTGCGGCGTGCGGGCGTTTGCGGTGGCTCCGGGGGCAGTTGAAACGTCGATGCTGCGGGCGATTGCTGATGAGGCCATGGTGCCGCCGGACAAGGCGCTTTCGCCTTCGGCCGTAGCGGCGGTTATTGTTGAGTGCATCCTTGGGGTGCATGATGCATACAACGGGCAGACGATTTTTGTCCCGTCGCCAACCTAATTGAGCTCCCAGCGGTGTTTCTTCCGCGGTGAGGTTTCCCAGTTCCTTTCGTATCCTGATTCTCTGCATAACGAGCTACACCATGTCCACCCTTCGCCCTTTCGGGTCCAGTGTCCGCACCGCCAGCCGCCCTGGTGAGTCCCACGATCTTCGCGCGCTCATCGTGGGATGTTCGGCGGTCGGGTTCTTCGCTCTTGGTGTGGCGATGGCCCAGCAGGCAACCTTGGCAGCTCCGGCTGCGACAAGCCCCGTGCGGGCGGTGACTGATAACGGACCGACCGCCGAGCTACTTGAGACGCTGACACCGGAGCAGCTTGAGTACTTCCAGCATGTGACCACGCTGTCCAACCCCTTCTTTGAAGGGCGCGGGCCGGGCACCCGCGGCAATGTGCTGGCAGCGGAGTACTTTGAGTGGCACTTTAAGAAACTGAATCTCACCCCGGCATTCCCGCTGATTGAGACGGTTGATGGCAAAGAAGTGAGCACGCCGTTTGGCAGCTTTCGCCAGCCATTTTCTGTGGCCGGTGGCAGCAAGCTCAAAGCCTCTACGCTGGCGGCAGGTGGCGTGACAATGAAGCAAGGCACGCAGTACGAGATCGTCGGTGCTTCTGGATCGGGCGAAGTTAGCGGTGGGCTTGCGTTTGTGGGCTTTGGCATTGAAAAGGGAAAGGGTGGGTACAACTCATTCACCGGTCTTGAAGGCGAGAGGCCGCTGGAGGGGAAGATAGCGATTTTGCTGCGATATGAGCCCATGGATGAGAAGGGCAACTCGCAGTGGCGTGAGGGTGGTGCCGATGGTGGGGCTGGGTTTACAGATGCCTCAAGCCTGCCGGGCAAAATCCGCAGCACGGTGGAGCGCGGCGCTGCGGGAATCATTTTGGTTTCACCATCGAACGCCAATGACCAGCGGGCCAAGGTGCTCGAAACCATGCAGTCTGCCCGCATGGGTGCGAGGCGTGATATTCCCATTGCCATGGTCATACCCGCAGCGATGGACACGCTGCTGAAGGCTGCTGGCACCACCGAGACGATTGAAGTTCTTGTGAAGGCCGCGAACGCCGCCGGTGCGAGCAGGATGCTCGGCGGGAGCGTTACGCTCGCCGCGGAGATTGTGCGTGAGAAGCCCCTCACTGAGAATGCAGGTGCGGTGCTGGCGGGCGAGGGGCCGCTGGCCAGTCAGTTCATCATCATCGGCGGTCACTATGACCACGTTGGATACGGCTTTTCGGGGTCTCGCTCCCCAACCGGTGCCGGGAAGATTCACCCAGGCGCCGATGACAACGCTTCAGGCTCATCGGGCGTGCTGATGGTGGCCAAGTTGCTTGCTTTGGACTATGCGAAGCTGGCAGGGCCGAATCGGCGGAGCATTATGTTCATCGGCTTCTCTGGTGAGGAGTTGGGCCTGCTTGGCTCGCGGCACATGACGCGGAACATGCCGATCACAGCCGACCAAGCGACCGTGATGCTGAACATGGACATGATCGGCCGCGTGCGGTTTAACAAGGTTGACGCCGCGGGCATCGGCTCGGCCGAGGGATTTAAGGAACTGGCCACGCCAATCTTTGAAGCCTCGGGCCTGAAGGTTCGCACGGTACCGGGCGGGCAGGGACCATCTGACCATGCCAGTTTTTATGCCAGCAACATCCCGGTGCTGCACTTCTTTACTGGGCTGCACCCGCAGTACCACATGCCCGAGGATGTGTACCAACTCATCAACCCCGTCGGGGCGATGCAGGTGGTGGGCATTGTCAAGCAGCTTGCCGTAGTGCTAGGCACGCGCCCGGAGCCATTAAAGTTCACGCCTGCCAAGGGCGCGAGCATCATCATGGAAGAGCCCAAGGCGGACAAGCCTGACCCGAACGCACCGGCGGCAGCACCTGCGGCCGCCAAGACTGAGCCCGCCAAGACCGAGCCGACGAAGGGTGAACCGGCGAAGGGTGAACCGGCAAAGGGTGGTCCAGCCGTCGCAGCGAACCCGCATGGTGATGTCGCGGCTGATCCAAACGCTGGTGGCAGCGGCATCGCCGGATCAAAGGTTCGCTTCGGTATCGCCCCAGGCAATTACGGTGATGATGAGCCGGGCGTGGAAGTGGCCGATGTGTTTGCGGGCACCTGCGCTGCGGATGCCGGGATTCTCAAGGGCGACCGGCTGATGAAGTGGAATGACAAGGTGCTCAAAAGCGTCGAAGACTGGATGCCGCTGCTGACGGCCGCTAAGCCGGGCGACAAGGTGGAGATTGAATTGATGCGGAAGAGTGAGACCAAGAAGGTGACAGTGACGCTAAAGGCAAGGGATAAGGGTGACAAATAGGCGCGAGTGTGCAGCCTCGATTTGCGACGAAGGATGCCAAGCGGGTAATTGAATTCGCGTCAGCGAGCGTTGGGGGCTGGCTGGTTCCCCGTGGCATCGGCGTCCCGCCGATGTGGCTTTTGCTTTCAGGGCATCACGTCTGGCATCGCAAGATACCGATGGCATATTTTCACCGAAAATCCCTGCTCGGCGGTGTTGCGGTCTGCAGCTCTGCATCGCCGGTGGTGACGGACTTGACGATGATGTGTACCACTTGCCCCTGCCGCTGTACGGTGCCGCGGACGAGCAGGAGCCTGCCGTGGCGGGCGGCGGCCCGGTGCTTTTGATAGACATCGGGCCAGAGGATCAGGTTGGCGTGGCTGGTTTCATCTTCAACGGTGATGAACATGACGCCCTTGGCGGTGCTGGGCCGCTGACGAACCAGCACAACGCCAGCGATGCGAACTTGCGTGCCATTTGGGAGCTTGGCCGCATCATGCAGATGAATGCATGGGGAAAAACGTCTGGTCGCCAGCCGACTGCGTAGGAACGAGACGGGGTGGGCCTTCAGCGAGAAGCCGGTGGAGGCGTAATCGTGCAGCGTGCTGAGTTCCGGGGCGACAGGCGGCAGGCGATCCGGCGGCGAAGCAGCGCGGGGCGATGAATAACCAAACCCGGGCAGCTCGCGAGCGCGGCTTTGCGGATCTGCCGGTGGATGCAGCGGGTGCTGGTGCTGGTGCGGCTGCAGGTGCAGTTGGGCGGCTTCCTTGTCCTGCCGGGCCAGATCAAACAGCGGGAGCTGCTCATCGGTCAAAGCGCTAATAGCGTAAATAGCCTGCTGGCGGGTCAGCTTCATGCTGGCGAACGCATCCGCATTGGCCAGCTTGCGCAGCGTGGCCACGCGAACGCCGCTGGCACGCCACAGCGAGGCAATGTCACGGAACGTGCCGCGGCTTGCGATGGTGGCCTCGATGCTGCGGGCCTCGGCCTCGGAGAGACCGGAGATGAGGCGGAGGCCGAGGCGGAGGGGGAGGGGAGAGTCGCGAGTCGCGAGTTGCGAGTCGCGAGGGAAGGCAGAGGAAGAAGAGAAAAAGGGCGAGCGTGAATGGCGAGGCTCGATCGTGCAATCCCACCCGCTGAGGTTCACATCAATCGGCAGCACGCTCACGCCGTGGTTCTGAGCATCGCGGATGATCTGGGCCGGAGCGTAAAAGCCCATGGGCTGTGAGTTGATCAGTGCCGCGGCGAAGTGGGCCGGGTAATGGTGCTTTAGCCATGCGGAGGCATACACAATGTGCGCAAAGCTCGCGGCGTGGGATTCGGGGAAACCGTATTCGGAGAAACCTTTGATCTGGTTGAAAACTCGCTCGGCAAAGGCGTGCTGATAGCCGCGGGTGACCATGCCATTGATGATTTTCTGGCCGAAGTGGTAGATGACCTTCTGCTTGGTCTTCCACGCGGCGATGGCCCGTCGGAGCTGATCGGCCTCGCCCGGCGAGAACCCGGCACAGTGAATGGCCAGCGACATGGCCTGCTCCTGAAACAGCGGCACACCGAGCGTGCGCTGCAGGATCTCTCGCACCTTTTCGGTGGGATACTCAACCGGATCAATCCCGTCACGCCGGCGCAGATAGGGGTGCACCATGTC
>JBBRKQ010000069.1:0-19512 GCA_038231815.1 Phycisphaerales bacterium | reverse complement strand
TGGAGGCAGAAGCTGGGCGATCTCCGTCGGCACCGGACTATCAACGGCAGTCAGAGTCCGTAGGTTGCCGCTGAGTGGATCGCGATACTGCAGCGAATCGTTGAACAAGTCGCGCTCGGGTGAGACCGGGAGGTACGGGTTTGGGTCACGCTCATCAGCATCGCGCGTGACCTGGGTGAGCAGGCCACTGTGACGCAGCGCGCGTTCTTGGCGGGCATAACGATCAAGACCTGCACTTCTGAGGGCCACACGGTCAAGCTGCACCGTGCTGCTAAGGGTGAGGTTGCGCTGGGCAATGTTCGCGTCAAAGTCCCGCGAGTTTGCCAGCAGCGGCGGGGTGCCGGGCAGCGGCACCAACTGCGGATCAAGCAAGCCACGCTCCGAGCCTTCGGCCTTGCTCATCGCCACCGGTGCCTGCTCTGCAAAGCGGGCGGCCATCAGCTCGCCGAATGACTGGAAACCGCGGCCTTCACGCAGGGGCAAAATGCCCGTGGCCAGGCGCCGGCCCTTGGCGTCATACAAACCGCCGAACTGGGACCGATCCACCGGCGCGAAGTTGGCATCGCCAAAGTCAACGCGAACACTGGCATTGGCAAGGTTGTTATCGCTGGCAGCGTTGGCAAACCGCGGCAGCACAAACTGCGGAACCTTGTCACGGTACGACAGGATTGTGGCTGCCACATCGTCGATGCGGAGATCCTGGAAGACGCTGCTATTCCGATCAAAGATGATGCGTGTGGGCCGGTCGGTCAGCTGAGTGAGGAACCGTTCACGCATCTGGTTGCCGCTGACGCCGCGGTTGGCCAGCAACGGTGTTGTTCCGGCCTGCTTCGGGTTAAACAGCAGGGTTTGTGCATCACGGATCGCGGTATTGGTATCGGGCGCCTGAGTGTCAACATTGCCCCAGCCGGCTGTGTTGCCGAGGGTTGTGCCCACGGCCTCGCGGGGCAGCGGCGGAGAAATCATGAGCGGGTCTGCCCGCAGCAGCGGCAGGACACTGAGCACGGCCTTTGGCGCGGTGTTGATATTGACGCGGCCAATCAGCGGCTCGGCCACGCCACCTTCATTGGTGACGCGGAAGCGATTGAGAATGTTCAATGCCAGCGGGATGCCATTGCCGTGCTGGGCGGTGGGCCCATCACGAACAAGCTCAAAGCGGGTTGAACCATCAATGTCACTAAAAGGCGTGGAGGTGGTCAGTGACAACCGACCGGCATCGAGCACCACGCCACGGATGGGGTAGTACCGGCTTGCTGCGGTGATCGGGGCGCTCGGACTAGTTGTTGAAACACGTGGATCCGGACCCTGGGTGAGCCTTGAAAGATCGGCCATGCTTGACGAACGCAAGTCGCGGAGGTTGGGGTTGTTGTCCTCAGCCGTGCCGCGGGCATCCTGCGGCGCGGTGCTGACCATCTGACCGATGCGGAACATGGCATCTTTGCGGTCAAAGGCCGGGCGCAGCGCTGCGGCGGGGTTTGACACTCCAACCGGGTCGGCGCCGGCATTGGCGGAGTAAATGAGCGGATTGAAGTTGATTGGCGCATCGTAATCAAGAGCCAGGGCGATGGCCTCGGAGAGCGTGGTGTAGCGTTCATCGAGATTGGTCACGGGAACCACTTCAAACGGCCGGCCAACCTGACGCTTGCGCTCATCACGGTCGCGGTCCTTCCAGCGCAGAGGAATCTCGTACGGGCCAACGGCCCAGGCCAGGAGCAGATCGGTCAGCCGCACTGGCGGAGTGGGTTCACCAGCATCGATTGCGGCATCAATGGGCTTGTGAGCGATTTTAAGACTGGCGGGAAGCTGATCGACAATCGCGCGGAAGTAGAGGCCTGAGAGATTTGGTGCTGAGCGGTTGTCGCGAGCGAAACTGTCGAATTGAGTCTGACTGACACCGCGGGTAGTACTGGGCAGTTCGTCTGACGCTGGGGAGTTGCCCTGCTGATTGATTGACTTGAACTTGCCGTTGTTGGCCAGCTGCCACGCTGGCGTTGGGGTGAAGCCAAACGGAGCGGGACGACCGGCCATTGCGGGAGTAACCGGAACACCTAGCAACGTGGGCCAATCGTTTCGCGAGAAGCGAACATGATCGGGATAGGTGCTCAGCTCGGGCGGATCAATCGGATTGCGGGCTCGCTTGGCGGGCTGATAGAGCAGGTCACGCCCGAAAGCGCCGATGTATTTGTACATGTCATGGTCAACAGGCTCACCCTCATCGGTGCCCATGACCGGGTTGGGCACCGCTGCGTTGTTCCGCGGGAAGGCACCGATGTCCCACTGGCTGGGTCGGTATGGGCTTGTCGGCCTCGCCGAATCCGTGAAGTTTGTGGCCGTTACGTTGGAAACGTTCGGCATCAACGGGTCGGGCTCATCGGTCTGAACCAGCCCGGCGCCCAGGCGGATCATCAGACTGAACTGATCGCCACCAATGAACGGCCTTGTGTAGTGGCGATACGTCAGCACGCGAGCGATCTGCTCATCCCGGGTCGCAGTTGCGGTAAGCTCGGGGGTAAACAGCGACTCGACATACGCAGTTGCCAAAGTCGTGCGGGGGGTAATGTCGTTGGTTGCGGATGCTCGCACCTTCATGACCGGCGCGATCGATGCGCCAGGTCCGGGCTCGATTGCACGGTCAAGGAACATGCTGAGCTGGAACTTGTACGAAGCGGGGTTGGTCGGCTTCTTGGTGATCGGCTTCGGCGATGTAATGAAATAGGCATCGATCGTTGCGTTGGCTGGCGCTGAGAACTGCGCGGGAATCCAGTTTTCGCGAGTTTCGTTCTGGAGTGCAGGAATAAACGCATCCCTGCTGTTTTGCCGCGTGCGCAGTTCCAGTCGGTCAAACGTATCAAAGACATCGTTGTGGCTTAGCACGCCCGTCTTGGCTTCCATCAGCCATGGCGGCAGAACGCCGCGCGGCATTGCCACATCATCAGAATCTTCGATGTTGACTTTGTAGTCACGCGGGAAGTCGTACTTCATGCCGGGCCGCAGAATGGCAGCGTACAGCACGGTCGAGTAACCGTTGCCATTGGCATTGCGGAACTTGCGCGATGCGGTCGGATCATTGTTCGGATCAAAGTCGTCGGTGCCGGGCGGTGGTGAAACCGGTGGCACCACCATGCTGGCGCGGGATGCCATATCAACGGGCCAGGCCGCCGTAGCCGCGGAGGTACTGCCGCCAAGGCCGGTGCCCAGCAGACCGAGGCCGCTGGCTCCGGCAGCAGGGGTGCTGCCGCTGGCAACCGCCAGTGTTGGCAGCCCGAACACTTGCAACGCTGGCGCCATCACGGCGGCGGGGGTTCTGCCCTCGATCGCTCGCCGCGGCTCAAAGCCGATGTTCAGCCTCGGGAAGTCACGCTCTTGGCCAAGGACGGTGGTTGTCCGCTTATAGAACGGGAACGCATCGGTGTCGCTACCCGTTCCGACTGCTGTCGAAACCTTTGGCTGGCGCAGACGGTCTACGAGCATGTCGTTTAGCAGCGCATCGGCCCGCGCTGCGGTTGAGTCTCCATCGGGCTCCTGCTCATCACGGATATTGCGCCACAGACGAATCTCGGTATCGCTGGCGTTCTTCTTGCCAACAGGACCGGTCTGCGCATCAGTCAGGTTCTGGCCCCAGGCAAGCTCTACCTCACCCGGCGCTTGGGTCTCGCCAGCGCGCTCAATGTTCTGCGGCAGCGCCGTGAGCACCTCACGCGATGCCCTCGTCGAGCGGGTGCCATCAGCCGGCGTTGGAATCGGCGTCATGTTCGTCGGATCAACCGGCAGAAGACGGATAGGTGCCAGGAACGCACGCTTGGTCTTGAGTAGGCCAGCAGAATCACGCTCAGTCACAGTGTTCTCAACGGCCAACTGGCGGTTGATCCAGTGGTAGAACAGATCAATGTCCTGCGTAGATGCAGACCGCACAGTACCGCTGTCGGCGTATGACAAGGTCGCATTGCGCCAGCGCTGCACGATGAACGCGGGATCGCGAGCCAGAGCGTAGAAGAACCGCGTCTCACCGGGCTGCATCGTCACCGCGTACACCTGCGGGGTGTCGCTCTGCTTGTCCTGCACCAGCTCCGCCGCGGCGTAGTAGCGGCCTGCGAACTCCAAGTAATACTGGATGGCGGGATAGTGATTGACATTGGTCGCCGTCAGGTCCGGCACCAGCGGGGTGTTGTCGGCCTGCGCGATCGCTTCACCACCGTGGATCTTGCGCCAGCGCGCCAGGGCTGCATCCGCGTTGGCGGCGGTTGGCACCTGACCGGTCTGAGGATCTAATGCCCGATCAACAATCGGTGAGCCAAGCGTGAGCGACAACGGACGATCAAACGGATTGTGGAGCTGGAACGCGACGACCTCACCGAGGAAGTCTCCGTTGTAAAAGGCCTTCTCTCCGTTGATCATCGGCACGCGGTACACCGTCTGCTGGCCCTGATTGTTGCCGGTGACTGGCTTGGTAATTTCCTGGTTCTGCACATCGGCGTACATCACCAGTGACATCGCGGCGGTGATAAACGGCTGCGGCTTGATACCGATGATGTTCATCAGCGGTGGCGTGGACTGACCCTGCAGCGGGTTGGTACGAACCATCGCAGTGCCGCTCGGACCGGTGTAGTCATTCACAGGCTTGACCGCATCCAGCGGGGCTGCGCCAACCCGATACTCGCGGGGCATGCGGCTGGGCAACTCGCCCGTTTGGCCGCTGCGGCGGTCACCGGGGATTTCATAATCAACATCGAGCATGCCGCGAATTCGGTAATCTGGCAGCCGCCCCAGCAGCACGTTCGCTGGATTCAGCGCCGGGGGCTGGCTGCGGTCAAGCGTGCCATCGCGTCCGGCGACCGCACCAACGTTACCAGCTCGCACCCAAGCATCAAACGCCCGGCTGCCGATGGGCGGCAGCATGTATCCCGCGGCAGACGGGATGTAGGCGTTGGGCTGTCCTTCAACACCAAACGACCGGCTGGTTGCCACTGTCGGCGGGTTTGCGTTAAACAAGCCGTAATTCTGCACACGGTTGCCGGTTGCAAAGCCACCATTTGCAAGGTCCTTCAGCGCCGGATCAAAGACAATCGTAAACGCCGATGGGCGATCACTGACCTCATTCATATCCAGGAAGTTCGCCGTGAGATGGGCTGAGACACGGGTTGCCAGTTCGGCTGTGTTACCGAGCCAAGGCAAGCTGAGCTGCGTCTTCCAAGCGACCGGCGGAAGAGTGATTCGGCGGGCGATGCTGGCGTTTCTCACCTCTGAAATATTGAGGTCATAATCGCTGCCCTTGGCATCAAAGAAGGCGCCATTGGAAGGGAAGGCCGCCAGCGTGGTGAAATCCGACCCGGTTGGATTGAGGTTGGCGCGAGTCTCGGCGATTGATCGATCACCGTATGACAGCGACCGCGTGCGGGCACGCAAACCAAAGGTGCCTTGAGCCGCCTCATCACGGCCGCCCTCCCACAGGTGCGGGTGTCCGGAAAGATCGGGGGCGAGTGAATCGAGGTAACCGCGGAACAGCTGCGCGATCGCGACTGACTGCTCAAAGTTGGCGGCGGGCACACGGTCGACCGGTGTTGATGACACGTACGGGGTTGCGAGCTTCCAGAAATCACCGTTGACGTTCGAATCAACCTTGTTAGACCGGACGCGCATCGGCATCCGCTCCATCGCCGTCAGAATCGGCTCCAACGCGGTGGGCAGGTCCGCGGCATCCAGCGGCTGGCTTACGGCCGCATCCAGGTTGCGCCGGGCAATTGCGGCATCATTGAGCGTCACAGCGGGCCAAGCGGCGCCGGTCAGGGCGTTGCTGCTGGCCGGGAGCACCGTGGTCTGATCGGCCCGCACACTCAGCAGCGGACGGGACGGGTCGGTAATCAGCGGGCGAGATGCCGAGATCGTGGTCACGTAATTGCGAACACTGGTCTGGTTTCGCAGCAGGCCGGTGGCCCAGTCACCGCGGGCCGCATCATCGGGCCGCGTCGGATCAAACGGTACTGAAACCAGCGTCCGATCAGTCGAGGTCGCGTAGTTGCCGGCGATTTCCACCGAGAGCGGGCGGTTGCTGCGGAATGGCCCCTTACCGCCGGGATTCCCTGCCGGGCTGGTTGCTGCGTTAGAGGCCGAGCGACCATCGACCGTTGATTCCAGCGAAGTGGTCACGCTGGTGCGGTTTAAGCCTTGGAATGAGCGAAGCTCGATCTCGTCGGCGATGCCAAAGTGGCCTGCCAGGCTCAGGACCGAGTCGGTCGCGGTGCCGGTGGCATCGGGCAAGTCGCCGCGGAAGTTAAAGGCCATGGACTGATTCGGCCTCGTCAGATAGAACATTCGCTGACGCTCGCGCGCACCCAGCGGCGCATCAGCCGTGGCCAAGTTTCCGTACGCCGTGTTGTTAAAGACCGCTCCGTAGCGGGCCGAGCCAACCGAGTTGGCTGCGCTGAGCGGGACAATGCCCGAGTTGCCGTTGTTAGTCGCAAAGTTGATGCGGGTGTTGTCGATGGTGGGCTTGAAGGTCTGGCCCAGAGTTGGCCGATCACCGTACAACCGGGCATACACCAGCGCGGTAAACGCCGAGCCGCCGATGTCATCAGACAAGCGACGTCGCGGATCAGGATTTAGACCCGTAATCCGACTCTCGTATCCCTCGTAGAACGAAGGTAGCGTCGGCAGCAGGGGCTGGCCCCACATCCCGTAGCTGAGGTACTCGCGAGTCGTGTTCCGCTCGCCGCGGCCATCGGTCACGCCACGCATGGCGAGCAGCCGCTGCAGGTCAATATCCGCCGGGGTAGCGCCGGCCATGGCCCACACTGTTGAGAGTGGATTGGCCGGCACGTTGGCGTTGGCGGCCGCCTTGAAGTTAGTCATGTTCAGCATCGGAGACGATGCCGTGGGTGACTGCTCAAACGAGAGCGCGGTGTTGACGTTGACCAAGCCGGACAAGTCAATGGCCCGGGCCGCAACGAACAGACGCATGTTGGCGACGGGGCTCATGAGCGGCCGAGCCGAGAACGGAAGGCCGGTATTGAGATCAAACTGAGAAGTCTGGGACGCATCAACAAGCTCAAAAAGACGTGAGTCGTAAAAGCCGTCGCCATCGGCATCACGGAACTGGTTGTCCAGATTGCGCGGGTCGCCGGGTGGGAACCGGTTATCACCAACGGGGCGGTAGATGCCCACCTGATTGGTGAACCAGTGGGCGGGACGGTTCGGGTCAGCGAGATCAATATCAGTGACGCGGTCGGTACCAAGCTGAAACTGGGTTGCGGTGATCGAACTGTTGTTATTGTCGCCGTTGCTGCCGAACATCGGCAGCCGCAGCGTTGAGAAGATGCCGTCGGTATCCTGGCGGCTGCGTGTGAGCCGGCTGTTGAGCGATGGCCCGGTGATGGCCTCATCGGCCAATCCGGAGATAATGTTGCGGTCGGTCAGCAATGTCAGATTCGCTGAGATGCCAGTGAAGCTCGAGGCCGCATCAAAGTTGCCGCGGAGGTTGGCGAGATTCACCGCACGCCCATCGGGCGCGAAGTTTGAGATGTTTACCAGGTCGGTGCGATCCATGAATCGATCGCGGATGTCATCAACCGGGGTTGACCGCAGCGAGAACTCCTGACCGTACCCTGGGCCACCGAGCGCACCGGAGCGCTTGGAGCGATTCAGGCGGGTTGGCTCTGATGATGACAGCCACGGGTCGGTACCGATGCGCGGATCGATCGCCACGTGAGCAGGCACGATCGATGCCTCGCTGATCCGCTCGCCAAAGTACTTTGGCCGACCGGTGTTGGTGTCGTACTCCAACCGGGGCAACAACTCGGGCTGGCCAGTGTTTGGGTCCTGCCGCAAAATCGTCCACGGCGTTGAAACACTGCCGATTGGATTGAACTGGCGGTGTGGCGTGCCGTACTGATTAATCGATATGAGCTCCGGATCGACTCCGGGCATGGTCCAGGTGCGCCGGAATACCTTGTCGGTCAGCTCGGGCATGTTCGTCACCGCATCGCGGCGAAACTTCGGATCAGGCGACCCGCCAAGCCTGATCGACTCGGCCGGGAGGTTGTTGGTGAGCACTTGACGCTGGCGTATCGTGGAAAAGACGCTGTCAGCCACAACGGCCTGAACATAACTGGCAACTGCGGCGGCTCCATCATCGGCGCCCCTGCGGATGCCGGCGTTACTTGCGGTGCGCGCATCACCAATACCCGTTGAAGCAAACACAAGCAGAATCACCGCGATCAGCGCGAGAATGCCCACGACAAACATGAGCGCTGCGCCGCGTCGGGCGGTGTACCCCCGCGCTGGCAGCGCCACGGGCATGGCCGATGAACCTTTGTGGCCCACTGTGTGTGAACTGGTGGCGGGCGCGAAACGGGTTGAATTGCGAGTACGCATATTGCTGGCTCCTGGTCATCAAACAGCCTGGTTTGGCATGCGGGACGACCGGTCGGACGAGGCTTGATTCAAAGAGCGGGCGGGCTCTAGCGGGACAGGACTTCAGACTCAGGATGTTCAGATTTCAGTTCGCTCCCGACGGGAACACGCCGGGAGTAGTAAACACGTACACAAACGTTTGCTCGCTGCCAAGGGGCACTCCAACACCCGCGTAGCGAATGGTGACGCGAATTTGTGCGGGCCACGCTGCGGGGAGCGTGTCGGGAACCGCAAGCCGGTCACCATCGAGCGGGTCGTACCGGCCGTTGCCGTTGACATCGCGGATCAGAATGGTTTTGTCACCATCATCGCCGTCGTTGTCATTGAGCAGGTCATCGTTGTTGCGATCAATGGCCAGTTGGGCGGGGTAGTTTGCGTTCCGCGGATCGCGGCTGACCAGCGGGCGATATCGCGTGTCGTAATAGCCAAAGAATGAGTCGACCGGATCAGCTGCGGTCAGTCCGGTGTCACCGTGAACACGCTGCTGGCTCATCTCGTGCAGCCCGGGCAACATTCCCGTGCGCGGATACATGATGCACAACCGGCCATCGGTCGCTGGCTCGCTTGTCTTGGCCGTGACCAGCATCAAACCGCTGAGCGTCAATTTCTCCACAGACTGCCCGCCCGCGGCGGTTGGATCAACAATCAGCCGCTCAATAAAGTCTGTTGACTGCTGCGACTGCGACTGCGCAAGGCTGCGAGCGGCCACCCGAGTGCCGACGTTACCGTACAGATTCACCGGATACCCACCGATGAACGGCGATACCGAACCGAGCGGATCACCGGCGATCTGTGTCTCAGGATCACCCGGCCGGCGCATCCCGTGCCAAATGGTCGAGCCGATCTTGCTTGGGTCTGCAATCGCCGGGCCGTTGGCCGAGCTTGGTCCGTACGCCACACCGAAGGACCACTCCACAATAAACTCGCTGACGCCGGGCAACAGCGAGGTGGTCGTGAGCATGGTCGCATCATCGCGAGCGATCTGGGCGTTGGTTGACAGCAGCACGGGATCGGGCAGCGGTGCCTGCAGCTCAACTCGGATTCGCTTGTTGCCGGCTACCGCACTGTCGGTTGGCAATGCATCAAGCATGAGTTTGTTCATGCCGCGCTCAATGTCCGACAACTGCACCGTCAACGGACTAATCGGGAACACACCGTTGCCGATTGAACTACCCGCACCCGTGCCCACCGCGTTCTCCGGCAAAGGATTGTTGAGTTGGTACCCCAGATAGCCGCCCAGCATGATCTGGCGGATGGTTGAAAGATCCTGAGAAACAACATCAACCGTGCCGCTGGCGATCACCGGCACGCGTGTGTCGCCACGAAAGCCGTTGACAACCTGGTTGAGCGCCGACGGCGTGAGATTGATCGTGCGGAAAAGGCTCTTGGCCGCCGGTTGGAGCGCGATTTGAATCGGCGAATCCAGGTATCGCGGCGCCACAACTGATGTGCCGCCGGCTGTCACCGCCACCGCCGGGTTGGTGGGGCTGGCCAGCGTCAGTGGCACACGGGCCAGAATCCAATCCTTGGCGTAGCGTGCCGGACCATCAGCCCCGAAGGTGGGTGCCTGATTGTTGTTATCGTCAATCTTTGCGTAGCTTGGGTCCGCCGCGGTGCCCGGCCCGCGTGAGAGGCCATGACCGATGTAAATTGCCGCGGCCTGACCCTGCGCGTTACGACCTGCATCCGATGCCGCACGAACGGTGCTGGACTGCCCGGCCGTGAAGAACATGACCTCATCGATGCGCCGGGGCGAGTTGCCAAGCCCGTTGGCCAGCGGCACCGCCGGCGAGAGCCGGTTACGGATCACCAGAAATCCGTCACGCGTCATGCGGTCAAAGTCCGCACGCAAGCGCTGCTCCAGTATGTTGCTGACCGTTGTTGCGCTAGAAAGATTCGCGCCCGCCGCCCGTGTTCGGTCGATGATCCGCAGAATCGATAGCAGCACCGCCGCCAGCAGCATGAACGCCGAAACGGCCAGGACCACCTCGATAACTGTGAAGCCGCGGCGATTGGCGTGCGGGCTCGGATTGTTCAGCGTGCATTTCATGGTCGTCTCACTGTTCGAAAAATCTTCCCATCGCCCCGTCGCAATCATCGTCCGGATCATGCCCGACTGACCCAGCCAACCCAAGCCCGTCCCCTGCTGCATCCCAGCGCATCCGGTGCCTTTGCCGCTTCGCAGTTGACGATGCCAATTCCGCACTCGCGGCCTTGACACACCAACCGAGCCAACCGAGCCAACCAAACCAACGGAGCCAACCGAGCCGCCCGAGCCACGCGGCGCACCGCTGGTTTACTGGCCGCCGGGGCTCACAACAAACACATTCACGCGGCTAGGTTTCTGCGGGGAAAACACAACTTCACCAAGCACAAACGCCGTGGCGGGTTTGGTCAATCGCACCGAGTCTTCCGGATCACCAGCCCGATACGCCGCGACCTCGTGCAGGTTGCCATTGGCATCAACGAGTACCTGCCCCGGCGTGCGCATCAGACGGATGAGCGAGGCAAACGGTGACTGCTGCGTGTTGGCAGATGGCAACGCGACGCCACCGGTAGCCGCTAGGTCTGAACCATAAATCGCTGAAACCCGCAGCAACTGCGACGATGTTCCGTCCGGACTGACAAAGGCCTTCATCAGATTGCTGTACACCCGGCCATCAAACAACCCATCGAGCGCGGGGCCGACACCATCGACAGAAGATACCGGCAGCCGCTTCTGCGCATCGGGGAGCGCATCAAAGCCTCCGTTGGCCGAGACCCCGTTGTACATCGCCTGGCGGATGGTTTTCACTGCATTGGCTGCCTCGCCGGGAATGATGGATAGCCGCGGATCAAGCGGGCGAACAAACATTGAAATCTGCACGCGTCCATCAAACCCCAAGTTGCCGGCGGTGTAATCAGCCGGTACAGCCCCGCGAAAATCGCGCGGCGCCACCCGGCGCACCGCGATATCCCAGACCGACCCTGTCGTGTACGCCGCACTGGGATTGTCCAGCCGCAGGCGCTCGCGAAGCGGAATCACAACACGCATGTCACGGTCATACGAAGGGTCATTGGTCTGCGTGTTAAAGCGAACCTGGCTGCCCTGCAAAATCGTGCCGAGCACAAGCCCACCGGACGGCACCAGCAAGCTGCCGTTTAGTCGCGTGCCGGAATACAGCGAGCGTGGTGCGGCGGAGACATACGGAATAAACCAGCTTCCGTCAGCGGGCAACTGGGCGCACCCTGTGGAGGGGTTGTCCGCAGTGCGGTTGGTCAGCAGGGGCATCGTCACCACACCCTGCGTGCTGATGTCCCCGGCGGATGGCTGGCTCGCCCAGTCAAACCAGAACTCGGGGCCGGTTGCGCTGCGGGCCAGCAGGGCTGAACGGGCCTGGGCCTCCTGCGTCAGCGAGCTGACCGAGCGGGCCGCATCCTGCTGCGTCAGCAGCACGCGCGGAAACACCGCGGCCACGCCCAGCAGCGCAACAAGCAAGATCGCAGTCGCCAGCAGCACCTCGATCAGCGAGAACGCCGAACGAACCGGGGTGCGTACCGAGGGATTGGCCCCGGCGGTATTGGTCATTGGATGAGTCACTGTGAGCTCTCCTCGATGGCCTCGCCACGCTGGGGATGGATGCTGTACACGATCGGGCGAGATCCACTGGTCTTATCTTCAACGCTGACATCAATCAGCGACTTTCGCCCCTCAAACCAACGCCGCACGGCCTTGGGAGTCGTGGCCAAGCTGCTGAGCTCATCTTTGTATCGCGGTTTCACATCGGTGCGAATCTGCCAGTCCGTCGCCAGTTGGTACACGGTCTGCGAGACGTTGTCCAGCCGCACACCAAGGCCCTGTGCAAGCTCACGCTCGCGATACACCGCCACTCGCGTTACCGAGCGCACCAGAGCAGTATCACTGCTGCTGTCACCAAGTATCAGTTGTTTTTGTTCGTTGGTCCAGTCCAGCCGATCCAGAATCGATGATGCCAACGCGCCCGCATCGGGCGCTGTGTCAAGCCGAGCAGATGCGGCCAGACCACTCTGACGACCCGTTGCCGAGACCCGTGGCAGCACCACAACCGCCGGGGCGGCTTCGCTTGGAACAAGCTGTCCGGTGCGAGCGGCAAACCGAATCATGAACGTCTGGCGGTAGCGGCCAACATCGGCCGTGGTGCCCGCAGCGCCGCCCTGCAACTGCCGGCTATAAAAATCTGTCTCCGGAAACACCCACGCCTCTTCATCGGGCGTGTAGCGCTGGCCGCCATCGGTCACGGGCTCATACCAGTGCGCATCAACCTTAAACGCCTCGACGTGCCCGCGAACCGAGACGCCAGCGGGGAGTGTGACGGCCTTACGGCTGATGACCGGCGCGAACACATCTCGCGTCACCTGCGGGTTGTTTCTATCCGTCGGGTCGCGCAAGTTGCCATCTAAAACCCTGCCGATCATGTTGCAGGGGATCATCTGCAGGCCCTGATCAGGACTGTACGCAAACACCACCGCGGTGTCGTACCGCGCCGCCAGCGCACGGCCGTGCGCATCGCGTACAGCCTGCTTTAGCAGTTCCTGCGAGATTGAATACTCGCTGCTCTTTTTAATGCTCACAAACGCCGGGAGCACCAGTGTCAGCAGCGTGAGCAGGATCACGATCACAACGATCATTTCCATCAGCGTAAAGCCGCTGCGACGGGACCAACCGGCGTGCTGCCCGGAAGTCTGAACAGCCGATGGCTGATTTTGGAAAGTTTGCTTCTTCATCGCGTGTCCTCCGGTGAGACCAGGTTGCCTGCCGAGATCACCAGGTTGTCCTTAGCGGCTTGCACCCCGCCCATCCCCGAAACAAACTCATTGGTGCGCCCTCCAAACTTCAAGTCCGGTCCGGCCGACACAATCGCGTACCGCTGGGTGGCCAAGGTCTGGTACGGCTGGCCACGACGCAAAGCATCGCGGCCCGGAACGGTGTTGCTGTTGAAATTATCCAGCGGGGCACCGTTGACGTTGATGTACTTCGAGTATCCAAGCAAGTACGGCACATTCTCATCACGCACCTGGCCTCGCCCGCTCTCGGCACTGGCCCGCGCCGCATCGTTTGCCGGGGCGCCGGGGCGGCCCGCCACCACCAGAGCCGGATCAGCGGTGTGGTACAGCGGTTCCCACCGGTAATAGCGAATCGACAGCAGATTTCGATCAACAATAATGCTCAGCGTGTTGTCCGGCGGCACCACAGTCGGCACCGCAGTGGTCACGAAACTACGACGACGAACCAGTTGGTTGTCCGTCAGCGATGCCGAATCCATCGATGGCGGCCGCTTATCACGCGACTCATCAAAGCGCCCATCGGGTGTTGGCCGGCCCATAAGGTTGCCTTCACCGCCATCAATCTGCTTGGGCAGTGTGCCCAGCAGATAGTTGCCCAGCGTCAAAAAGCTAAACCGCGGGTACAAATTGTCCGCATCCGCGAACGATTCATACCGCAGATACTTGTTAACAGCTTCCTCCTCACCGGCATCAAACTCGGCGTATCCGGGCACTCGCAATCGGCCCGTTGGCGCAGCCTGGCGGTTCGGGCGGTTTAAGTACGGCGCCACCACATCAAACTGAAAGCCCGAGTACGTCTCATCAACCGTCCGGTCATAATCCACAAGCCTTCCGCCCGTTGGCCCGTTGTTGCCCGAATCAATCAGCGGCGGCAGGAATCCGTAATCCTTCTCAAACTGCTGCACCGCCACATCCAACGATCGCAGCTGCAGCTCCGTCGCCCGATCCCGAACAAACCTCGCGCTGCCCGCAAAGGCGGCGATCACCAGTGCGATGGCCACCGCCAGAATCGCCGCGACAAGAAGCAGCTCCAGCAGCGTGAACCCGGGCGAGCGAGAACTCCCGCCCAACCCACGACCATGTGAGCCGGGCAAGTTGGATGAGCCACTTCGGATTGTGTCATGCCGCATGTTCATGGATGAAACTCCGATTCCGCCACAGAGGCCCCCTCCCCCCACTTCCGCCAAAATCAAATCGCACTAAATTGTGCCTGATCGTGCCTTATCGTGCCTGATCGTGCCTGCCAAACCTTGGCCACCTGGCCATCCAGTCCGACTCACACACCACCGGACTGCAGCTTCTCGATAATCGCAATCAGCGGCATGAACATGGCCACGACGATGCCACCGACAACCACGCCCAGGAACAACATGAGCAGTGGCTCGATGAGCTTGACCATCGACTGCACGGCCACATCGACCTCGTCGTCGTAGTTGTCGGCAATCTTCATCAGCATCGCGTCAATCTCACCGGTCTCCTCACCCACGGCGATCATGTTCACCACCAGTGAGTCGCACACCTTCGCGGCCCGCAGCGGGTCGGCAAAGGTCTCGCCCTCGCGAATCGAATCGTGCACCTTGTCCAGAGCCCGCTCAAAGACATAGTTGCCGCAGGTGTCGCGGGTGATGGCGATGGCCTCCAGAATCGGCACACCGGCGTTCACCAGCGTGCCCAGCGTGCGGGTGAACTTGGCGATAACCGTCTTGCTCACCAAACTGCCCACCAGAGGGGTGTACAGCAAAATAATGTCCGTCGCGGCCCGGCCCGGAGTGGCCTTGCGGGCAACCTTAATTAGCACAATCAGCACCGGAGCCATCAGCAGGAAGATCCAGCCCGGGATGCTCTGTCCCGGCTTGGTGCCTGCCATCCATGAAGAGGTATTGATCAGGAACGTGGTCAGTGCCGGCATCACGACGCCGAACTCGGCGAAAATTTCCTTGAACTTGGGCACGATGAACAGCATGATGAACGTCACGATGCCAAGGGCCACAAAGATAACCACCGCCGGATACACCGCCGCACCAATAATCTTGCGCTTCAGCCTCTGGGCCTTCTCCATAAAGTCTGCAAGGCGCTGAAGAATGATGTCAAGCACGCCACCGACTTCACCGGCGGCCACCATCTTGCAGTACAAACGGTTAAACGCCGCGGGGTGCTTGGCAAAGGACTCCGAAAGCGATGTTCCGCCCTCGACATCCTCGCACACATCCTGCAGGATCGTCTTGAGCTTGCCCGGCTTCTGCTGCTCCTCGAGAATCTGCAGCGAACGCAGCAGCGGCAGACCGGCATCCTGCAGCGTTGAAAGCTGACGGGTAAAGCTGGTGAGGTGATTCGTAGAAACACCGCCGATGCTGATGCTGGCAAGGCCGCCGCCCTTTTTCTTTTTGGCAACGGGTGCCGCGGTGGTGTCCTTCTTGCCCTTCTGCTCCTTGACGGAGGTTGGGAAGAAGCCCTGCTGCTTGATCTTGTCCATCGCCTCCTTGTCGGAGCCGGCATCAATAGTGCCCGCCTGCTTCTTGCCCGCCGCGTTCAAAGCCTCGTATGCGAATGTTGCCATGGTGCTATTCCAATCATTCAAACAAAGGTTCGCTGCTTAGTTCACTCAACCGAAAGACCCACTGCCAACCTCAAACTCCTGAATCTGGCCTACTCGTAATCTGGCCGTCTGGCCGTCTGGCCATTTGGCCATTTGGCTCCAACTCAGTCCGTATCCGCCAGCGTCTCGCGCACCACTTCATCAATGGTGGTCTGGCCTTCGTAAATCGCCAGCAAGCCGCACTGACGCAGCGACCGCATGCCGTTCTTCTTGGCCAGTTCCCGCAAAATGTTCGTGCTGGCCTTAGCCATGATCTGGTCGCGCATGTCCTCGTTGACGGTCATGATCTCAAACAATGCCATACGCCCGCGATAGCCGGACTTGTAGCAGTTGTCGCAGCCAGCCCCGCGGAAGAAGCTCTTGCCCTGAACATCCTCGGGCATCATGCCCAGTTCCATCAGTTCCTCTTCCTTAGGAACGTACGACTCCTTGCACTTCGCGCAGATCGTGCGCACCAGCCGCTGGGCCACCACGCCCTCCATCGTCGCCGTCAGCAGGAACGGCTCAACACCCAGATCCACCAACCGAATCACGCTCGATGGAGCATCGTTGGTGTGCAGCGTCGTCAGCACCAAGTGGCCCGTCAGCGATGCCTGAATCGCAATCTCCGCAGTCTGCAAGTCGCGGATCTCACCGACGAGAATCACATCCGGATCCTGCCGCAGGAATGAACGAAGGGCCCGAGCAAAGGTCAGCTCAACCTCGGGGTTCACCTGCACCTGGCACAGCCCATCAATGTCATACTCAACCGGGTCCTCGGCCGTCAGAATCTTCGTCTCAATATCGTTGAGCGACTGCAGCGCCGCGTACAGCGTCGTCGTCTTGCCCGAACCCGTCGGCCCCGTCACCACCACAACCCCGTTGGGCTTATTGATAAGCCGACGGAACATCTCCAGATCATCTTCCCGCATCCCGATCCGGTCCAGCGACAGCTTCACGTTGCTCCGGTCCAGCACACGCATCACCACGCTCTCGCCGTACATCGTCGGCAACACCGACACGCGAAGGTCCACCGGTGCGCCATTAAGCATCAGCTCAATTCGCCCGTCCTGCGGCAGCCGACGCTCGGCAATATCCAGCTTGGCCATGACCTTGACGCGGCTGGTAATCGCCGGCCCCAGCTCCTTCTTTGGCGGCTCCATCTCGTACAGCACACCGTCGATGCGATACCGCATCTTAAACTCTTCCTCAAACGGCTCAAAGTGAATGTCCGAGGCCCGATCCCGAATCGCCTGCATGAGCACAAGGTTCAGCAGCTTGACAACCCGGTTGTCATCGGCCACCTCCATCACCGCATCCAGGTCGATCGATGCCCCGCTCTTGCCCCCACCGAGCTTCGACAGACGCTCATCCTTGGCCAGGTCGGCCACCACGTCTTTGACCGACTCGGACTTGGAGAAGTGCTTCTTGATGAGCGCATCAATTGCTGATGGATCAGCAACGACCGACTCAACCCGGAACCCCAGCAGCATCTGTAAGTCATCTTTGGCCCGGAAGTTATCCGGACTCTTAATGGCGATCTTGATCTTCTTGCTGGTCGGGTTAAACGCGATCGGCACCGCCTGATAGGCCTGCACCGACTCCGATGGAATCGCCGTCTTGCACTCATCGGGCATGTTGAAGTTCGTCAGGTCAACATACTGCAACCCAGCCTGAGCCGCGACGCCTTCATCAACATCTCGCTGCGTGCAATAGCCAAGCTCAACCAGCAACTGGCCAATTTTCACCGGCCGCGTCTTCTGGACCGATAACGCTTCGTGCACCTGCTCGCGCGACACCTTGCCCAGACGACCCATCACCCGGCCGAGCTTGCGGCCTTTCATGTCAAGATAGTCTGCTTCAGTGAGCTGTACTGCTGCCATAACGAGTGACTCCAAATGCGTGCCGGGGTGCATGTCCGACAAACACGATCCGTCATAAGTAATGATCGCAGATCATGCCGTCGCTGTTCCTGATGAAAGACCGAAAAAAGCTCAATTTTGCAAGCGACAATGATTCATTGTCGCTCCAGTTCCCTAAAAACACTGCGACGATACGCTCGTCGCAGTCTGGGCTCTCGAATTTTAAAACAACCGCAACCAAAAAAACTCACTTTTCTGGCGTGAAACCAGCCCGCAAACAGGCTCTCGCATCGTCCACCAGTCAAGCCACTTCTTCGCCTGAAATATCGCGATCACGAGCTCATTCCCGAAGACAAGCTGCTAGCCCTCCACCCCTGACTCAGCAGCTTACCCGGCCCCTTAACCGGCCCCTTACCCGGCCCCTTACCCAGCCTTAGCCGGGCCCGGGCCGCCTGCTTCACCATCATCCTCATCAAGGTCAGCACGCCCAATCTTGCGGCCAAGGCGGTGCACCTTGTCACGCAAGTCGCCCGGGCTCTTGGACTTGTCCACCATCTCCTCGGCCGAGATCTTGTTGGCCATGTACAGCGACCACAGGTGGTCATCAAGCAGCTGCATGCCGAACTTCCGGCCAGTCTGAATGCTGGAGTCAATACGATAGGATTTACCCTCACGAATCAAGTTCGCGATGGCGGGGGTGACAACCAAGAATTCATATGCAGCAACCATACCCGGCGTGTCGGCCCGGGCCAGAAGCTGCTGGCTCAGCACGCAAATCAGCGAGGTCGAGAGCTGCACGCGGATCTGGTTCTGCTGGCTCACCGGGAAGGCGTCAACCACACGGTCAATCGTCTTGGCAGCACCAGTGGTGTGGAGCGTACCGAACACAAGGTGACCCGTCTCGGCGGCACGAATGGCCGATTCGATCGTTTCAAGGTCTCGCATTTCACCGACCAGGATCACGTCCGGGTCCGACCGGAGCACGCGCTTCAGGGCCTCGCCAAAGCTTGGCACATCCGTACCAACCTCACGCTGGTTGACGATCGACTTCTTGTGGTAGTGGTAATACTCAATCGGGTCTTCCATCGTCACGATGTGCCGATCAAAGTTCGTGTTGATGTAGTCGATCATCGTCGCCATCGACGTGGTCTTGCCAGAACCCGTCGGCCCGGTCACCAGGAACAGGCCACGCGGGCGGCGGATCAGTTCCCGCGAAATCTCCGGCAGACCAATCTGCTCGAAAGTAAGCAGCTTGCTGGGAATTCGCCGGAGAACCATGGCGATGTCCGCACGCTGCTTGAACACCGAGACACGGAACCGGGACGCATCACCAAACGAGAAACCAAAGTCGCAGCCGCCCACCTCGGCCAGTTCCTGCTGCTTCTGCTCCGGCGTGATCGACTTCATCAGCGAGACCATGTCCTCGCTGTCGAGAATCTTGGTCTGGAGGTCCTTCAGCTGGCTGTTGTGCCGCAGCGTGGGCCGGCGGCCCACCGTCAGGTGCAAGTCACTGGCGGATAGCTTTACCACGGTATCGAGCAAACGGTCCATCTGCATAGGTCAGACCCTTATCAATTGCGGGAGGCCCAGTAAGCCCGCCGCGGTTGCAATACGTGTATCACCAATAACAATCCATCTTCACCGTCCGTCCGACCATCCATCGATCCGGACTCAATCCAAGCCTTCAACCTGAGCAATGTGGGCTACTTCGTTCGGCGTTGTCACGCCCTTGAGCACCTTCAGCTTGCCGTCCTGCATGAGCGTTCGCATGCCCGCGGCGATGGCCGCCGTACGAATCTTCGAAACCGGCTCCTGCTTGAAGGCCATTTCCCGGATCTCGCTGTTCATGTTCATCATCTCAAAGCA
>JBBRKQ010000068.1:0-19584 GCA_038231815.1 Phycisphaerales bacterium | reverse complement strand
CGCAGCGCTCGCCGGGACCGAGGTAAGGCTTCAACTTCCCAAAGTCTCCCTCAGTACCCGCCTCTCCGTGCGTGACACCCTCGGTAAACTCGGCATGAACAACGCGTTCTCCGACACCGCAGATTTCTCCGCGATGACCGGAAATAAATCGCACAAAATCGCAGATGTGATCCAGGCGGTGCGAATGGATGTTGATGAAGAAAAAACCGAAGCCGCCGCCGCCACCGCCGTGACCATGGCGGTAACCTCCGCCGCACCGCCACGCGCAAAGCCCGCACCCACGCCCATGATTGTCGATCGTCCCTATATCATGCTCGTGACCGACACGCTCGAGCAAATACACTTCATCGCTCGAATCAATGACCCCCGCGGCTAAAAGTAACAGCGCTCCAAAACGCTCTCACGGCCTCTCCGCCGCCAGCGCACCGGTCACCGCCTCCAGCCCTGTCACCACCCGGCTCATCCGGTCATAGTCCAGTGTCTCCGGCCGATCACCCGAAGTGTGATAGTTCGGATTGCGAAACGTTGCTGTGCCCGTCACCATAATCGCTGGCCAGCCCTCCTGCCAGAATGACCAGTGGTCCGACCAGCCCACCCCAGCTAGGCCCGACGGTAGCGATGCCCCTTCACTGGGAAATTGCGCCGCCATACGAAACGCCCCGATGCTCCGCCGAACAAGCGATCTCGAAGAGAGATCGCCTACAAACCCAACGAAGTCCCCCGTGTTCGGATAAATGTGTGACAGTAAACCCAGCGGATACAGCTGTGTCCCCGGTTCAGTGCGGTAGTAACCAATCGCCTCGATGCTCAGCATGGCGTGCACCGCAATACCGCGAGCCTTCAAGTCTTTGGCATACACCCACGAGCCCATATCAGGTTGCTGAAAAGTCGGCGGCTCCTCATTGACAAAGAACGCAAACCGAATCGTCCGCAGATTCTGCGGCCCCCTCGAAGGCCGACTCGCCGCAAACTCCCGCGCCAGCTCAAGCACCGCCGCCGTGCCCGAAGCGTTGTCATCCGCGCCCGGCGTCCCTTGAAAACTGTCATAGTGCGCGCCGATGACAACGCACGGCAGCGACAAGTCGGACCCATCCAGCACAACTTCAAGGTTCGGCACGCGGCTGCCGCGCTCCACGAAAGTCTCATTCACCACCGGGTAGCCCATCTCTATCAGCAGGTCCCGAATGTACTTCGCCGCCGCCGCACCCTCGCGAGGGTTAAACGTGCTTCGCCCTCCAACCTTCCCGGCAAGCACGCCCACATGCTCCCGCAGCCGCTCCGCACACGCAACCTGCCGCTCCGTCGCCAGCGGCAGTGGGCCGCGAAAACTCGACCCCGGCATCGCTGCTGAATACCAAGCCAAGCCTGCGACAATGCAAACAAGCACCGTGAAAACAACCGAAATACGAATCACCGCCCCACGCGTAACAACGAATCGAGTCCACGATCTCCGCTTGCCCGTGTCCAAATCGGCCTGCGCAGCTTCAGAAACTCGCTCGCCCGCCACCGGTTGCTGCTGATGGGTCATACCCCCGTATACCCCACTTTCGCACCAACGGTTGCACCCTCCACCGCCAATGCTCGCGTGTTCCGCACATGGCACCATCTGGGGAGGGCACCGGCACGATTCGAGAGGCCGCTTTTCATTTTCGGTTTCGTCCCATCCGAAATCCAACCCGATCGCGTCTTTCGCGCTCGTTCAATTTCAATTCAAATCCAGAGTGCCTCTACCTCGTTTGTACGTTTCTCATCATGTCCACATCAACCTCGATCATTCTCGCAACTCCTCCTTTTACCACCCCTCCCGCCTTTCTCCGCGTTCCTCCGCTCCCTCTGCGTCCTTCGCGCTCCCCCCAATATCCAATAAAAGCTCCACCCACTCAAACCCCCACAGTCGGCGGCGATGAATGCGGTATCGCCACACCGCTCGCATCCACGCTCACCATCGTCAGCCGGGCCGTCGTCACCTGCACCGTCAAGCCCGAGTCATACCGCTGCGCCATCACATCAACATTCAACGTCACACTCGTCCGGCCCAGCCGCTCAACACTCGTCCAGCACTCCACAATGTCCCCCAACTGCACCGGCTGCTTAAACTCCACCCGATCAATCGCAACCGTCACCCACCGGTGCCGTCCATGCCGCCGCGCTTCCACAAAGCCCGCCTGATCGATGATCGACAGCATCACACCACCAAAAATAGTGCCGTACTGGTTCGTGTCCTTCGGCATCGTCATTACACGCAGCGACAGTTGGCGAGCGGCGGACTGTTGAGATAAATTTGAACTCGCTTCGGTCATGGATGCCTTTGGTCAAGAGTATCAACAGATGCAATTTCGGAGGCCATTCAGTGCGCAAACCAGCCAAAATCAGCGGTATCGCGTCGGATCCAGCACCCCAGCCTCCACAAACCCCTGCCGCCGAATCTGGCACGAATCACACCGCCCGCACGCCAGCAGCTCTCCGGTAGCAACCCCACCGCCGCCGTTCGCTAGCGCCGCAACGCTCGGGTCATAGCAAGAGTGCGTCGCGCTGTAGTCCACACCCAGCGCAGTACCAGTACGGATAATCTCCGCCTTAGTCATGCGCACAATTGGGGCATGAATCTGCAAACCCTTCGGTGCCGCAAACTCGCCACCCTCCCGTAGGGCTCGGTCGCCATTGCCTCCCGTCGCCCCGGTCCCGCTTGTCACGCCTGCTTTGGTGGCAAGGTTCACCGTCCGCTGAAAACTCTCCAGAAACTCCGGGCGGCAATCCGGATAGCCCGAGTAGTCCACCGCGTTGACACCAATAAAAATATCCCACGCCTCCAGCACCTCCGCCAAGCCCGCCGCCAGCGACAAAAACACCAGGTTCCTAGCCGGTACATACGTCACCGGAATCTCCGCCGCCATCGCACCTTCACTGCGGTCTTTGGGCACATCAATATCCGCCGTCAGTGCCGAGCCACCGATCGCACGCAAGTCCAAGCTCACCGTCCGGTGACTGGCCGCACCAAGCTGCCGGGCAACCTCGCGCGACGCCGCCAGCTCCCACCGGTGCCGCTGCCCGTAGTCAAAGCTAATGCAGTGACACGCAAACCCCGCCCGCTGTGCCATCGCCAAAACAGTCGCCGAATCAAGCCCCCCCGACAAAAGAATAACCGCCGGCGGCAATGCTGATTTCAAGCCCATGCACATGCACCAGCGTACGACCCCAAACCCGCCGCGTCCCTCCGCGTACTCCGCGCTCCTTGAGATCCGCCCAATGTCAGTGGCCCCGGAGCCTTGAGCATGGAACGCAGAGCCTGGAGCATGGAACGCAGAGGACGCAGAGGAAACGGAGTAACGCAGAGAAAGGCATTAAAACACGGCTAAATCAATCAACCGTTACACCGCTCTCGCAGAGTCTTGTACAATTTTTTGCTTTTCTCCGCGTCCCTCTGCGCTCTCCGCGTCCTCCGCGTTCCGTGAGATTCGCTCAATGAGCACAAAGTTCCGTGAGATCCGCCCAATGTCAGTGGCCCTAGAGCCTGGAGCATGGAACGCAGCGGAAGGCAATGAAACAGGATCAAGTCAATCAACTGTTACACCGCTCTCGCAGAGTCTTGCACAATTTTTTTCGCTTTTCTCCGCGTCCCTCTGCGCTCTCCGCGTCCTCCGCGTTCCGTGAGATTCGCTCAATGCGCACAAAGTTTCGTGAAATTCGCCCAATAAGACAAAGTCCCGTGAGATCCGCCCAATTACCGCCATCCCCCCGTCCTGCAATCCTCAAATCACCCCCGCACTCAAATCCCAAACGCCTCATGAATCGCCGCCACTGCAACCTTCGCCTGATTCGCCTGCACCGCCAGCGCAATCGAAAGCTCGCTTGATCCCTGCGCAATTGCAATAATGTTCACAGACTTCTCGGCAATGGCCGTAAACACCTTCGCCGCCACCCCCGGTGTCCCCTTCATCCCACCGCCCACCACCGCAATCACCACCAAGTCCTCCTGCACCTCAATCGAATTGATGATGTGATCCGTGTTCTCCGCCCCACCAACAACCATCGTGCGCACGCTCCCAATCCCTCCATGACCCGGCGGCTGCTGGTGCACCAGCGCCCGCTCCAGCGCCGCCCGCGCCTTCTTCACCTGACCCTGTGAAACCACGATTGATATCCCCGCCTCCGAAACGCTCTGGCAGATCATGTGCACATTAATCCGCGCTACCGCAAGCGCATCAAACGCCGCCGCCGCAGTCCCCGGCCGGCCAATCATCCCCGCACCCCCAATGGTGATCATCGCCAAGTTCTTCAGCATCGGCACCGCCCGCACGGCCGATGCCGTTGGCCCACCAGCAACCACCGGTTGCACCGCCCCGCAAATCAGCGTGCCGGGATTCTCCGGCTTAAACGTGCTCCGCATCCGTACCGGCACCCCATACGCCGCCGCAGGCTCCAGCGCCCTCGGGTGCATGCTTTTGGCCCCAAACTTGCCCAGTTCCACCGCCTCGGCAAAGCTAATCGTGCGCAGTAACTTGGCCGTCGGCACCACCCGCGGGTCCGCCGCCATCAGCCCATCCACGTCAGACCAAATATGAATCTCATCGGCCTTCAGCGCCGCTCCAAGTATCGTCGCCGTGTAGTCGCTGCCGCCTCGGCCAATCGTCGTTGTCACGCCAGTCTGGTTCGCCGCAATAAACCCCGCCACAACCACCGGCCTGCCCACAGCCAAAATCGGTCGCACATTTTTGTCAATGCCCGTAATGCACAAGTCCATCAGCGGGTCGGCCTCGCCAAAGTGGTCCGTCGTCACAATCCCCGCCTGCTGCCCATCAAGCGCCGGGCACCGCATTGCCACACCCATCATCACGCTTGAGAGCCGCTCCCCGTACGCAACCACCGCATCCGCCAGCCGGGGAGTCAATTCACCCACCGCCAAAATGCCGCCCGCCAAGGTGTCAAGCTTTTTTAAAAGCTCACCCACCCGCGCTGGTGCCTCCCCACCAAGCTCCCGCGCCGCCACTTCATGACTCGCCCGAATCGCTTTCAGCAGCGTCTGAACCGAGTCTCCGTGCCCATCGCCCGCCGCCGCCGCCAAATCCAGCAGTTGCTCGGTCACCCCATCCATCGCCGAGACCACAACCACCAGCTCATGCGATTTGGCCGCATCCAGCGCCAGCCCCGCGGCATGCGTAATCCGCTCACTGCCCGCCATAGATGTTCCGCCAAACTTAAACACCAGTCGCATAAGTCACTCCAAATTCAGTCTCGCTTCAACACCAACCGTCACATCGCTAAAACACCCGCGCCAAAAACGTGCGAAAATGTACCAACCAATCGGCCCCACATCGCCGCAAGTCCAACCAAATCTCCTTCCAAACCCCCGCACCAAGCCAAATCTCCGGTCGCGACCCGTGATCTCCACGCCCATACCACTCATTCCAACGGCCAATAACCTCCAACCCCCACCACATCCCCTGCCTTCGTTTGGCCATAGGGCCATTTAAAAATTCTGCCATTTGCTCCCTAAACCCCCCTCGCCACCAGCACCGTCACATCATCCTCCGCCGCCTGCCCCGCGGCAAA
The DNA here is from genome assembly GCA_038231815.1 of Phycisphaerales bacterium. Taxonomy (GTDB): domain Bacteria; phylum Planctomycetota; class Phycisphaerae; order Phycisphaerales; family UBA1924; genus CAILKP01. The sequence continues at coordinate 14,034 of JBBRKQ010000068.1, read as the reverse complement.
GCCGGTCACCGCCGCAATCAATTGGCTCACCGTCGCTGCCGCCGTCTGTCCCGCACTGTTGCTAAGAGATTCCAGCATCCGCGCCGTCCCAAACCGCCCTTTCTCCGTGGCAGAAGTCGCCTCATACACACCGTCAGAAACCAGCACAATCGCATCGCCCGCTCCCAGCACCATTCGCGACGGTGGCACTGCTCCAAGCGGCCCAATGCCCAGCGGTGCATGCTGCACCTCAAGCTCAGTAATCACACCATCCGCCCGCCGCAGCAGCAGCGGCCCCTGCCCGGCCGATGACACCTCCGCCACCCGGCTTTGCTGATCAATCGCCACCGCCACAAACGTTACAAATCGCCCTTCCTCCAAATCCGCCAACATCAGTTCGTTCAGTCGCTGCATCGCCTCACCCAGCGGCAGTTGGTGCAGCAACACCCGCGAGTACGCGCGGCACTCGGCCGCAAGCAGCGCCGGTCCCACACCGTGGCCGGTCACATCACCCAGGCACAAAATGATCCGTCCATCCGCCGCCGTAAACCAATCAAAGAAATCTCCCCCAGCAAACGCCGCCGGTTCACAGAACGCCGCCAGATCAACAACCGCTCCGCCAGTCTTCTGCGCGTGCTGCATGTTCGGTTGTAATGAACGTTGAATTGTCCTGGCAATCTCAAGCTCTCGCCGCAGCGCTGCCGAAGCCTCTTTGGTCTGCTGCAGTTCCAACTCATCGGTAATGTCCCGCGCCATCCCAATCAGCATCTTCTCCCCGCTGGCCGTGTTCGTAAACGGAATATCAACCCGCCGCATAAACCCCGCCACACCCGATTCACGAATGTACGGAACCCGATCCGTAATCATCGGCACCCCACGCTCCATGATCAAACCGCCAATCCGTTCGATACTCTCTCCCGCTTCCTTGTGCTCTGTAAAATCGCTCACTCGCTTTCCGATCAGCTCCGCCCGATTCTTGCTCCAAAATTTCTCGACCGAAGCATTCACATACCGAAGCCGCAGCTGTGAATCCTGAACATAAAAAAAGTCCGGGATTAAATCCAAAACCTGCAGGAGAAGCGTTACCTTTTCCGCGTCCGAAGGCTGCGGCGTAAGGATCGGTTCCGCCAAATGCACAGGTTCATTGCTGCCGGTCATGCCCAAGTGTTGGCCCACTCACGCCACACCAACTCAGCAAACTCCAAATTTGAGCCCACCCAGCAACTCATCTGCCTGCTCACCTCAAGTTTGGTAATTGAGCGCCCAGGCCGTTTATCCCTCACGCCCCTTCCAACCACCGGCACCAAACCCAGAGCACCATCAGGCTGTACAACCGCTGCCCATAGTCTCCCTTTCCGGCTGTGTGCTCATCCAGCATCGCCCGCGCTGCCACCCTGTCCACCACGGCTCCAAACAAATCTGGCCCATGACCCGATGGCCCAAACGCCGCCTCCGCCAAGTCTCGCAGCCCACCAAAGTTCTCGGTAATCCACCGCCCAATCGGTATCGCAAACCCCTGCTTCGGTCGGTCAACCATCTCCGCAGGTATCAGCTTTCGCGCCACTTCCCGCAGCAAACCCTTGCGCCCTTGCCCAGCCTCAACCTCCGCCAGCGTCGCCCGCAGCGCCGCAAACACCACATCCCGCTCCAGCAGCGGGCTGCGCACTTCCAGAGCCACCGCCATCGTCGCTGTATCAACCTTGCGCATCAAATCCTGCGGCAGGTAGTTGTCAAAATCATCCTGCCGCGCATCGGCAAAGACCGTCCGCCGCCCATACTGCTCCGCCAGCATCCGTCGCAACTCTCCAACTCGCTCGCCACCGGCAAGCACCCGCTCAAGCTGCGGCGTCGTGTGAATCGTCAAAATATCCTGATACCCAAAGTTCCGGCTCGCCGTCAGCACCCGCTGCAGCCCCTTGCTCGCAAGTCCAAACAACCCGCTCGGCACCAGCCCCGCCGCCGCCAGCAACCCCGCCCGCGATTGCATCAGCCGCGCTGCGGTGTACCGTTTGTACCCACCAAACAGCTCATCACCACCATCTCCCCCCAGCGCCACCGTCACATGCTCCCGCGCCGCCGCCGCAAGCCAGTGCGTCGGCAGCAGAGAGCTATCCCCAAACGGCAGCCCAAGTTGCCCGATTAGCCTCTCAATATCTCCCGCCGCAGTTTGGCCACCGCCAGCACAGTTCAGCGTCAGGTGCCGCGTGCCAAGGTGCGCTGCAACTTTTTCCGCAAAGCCAGATTCATCCAGCGCTGCATCCGGCATCGCCACCGTAAACGTCATCAGCGTTCGCCCGCTCGCCTTCATCGCATCTTGCCCAAGCGCCGCAATCAAAGATGAATCCACCCCGCCCGAAAGAAAACACCCAATCGGCACATCCGCCTCCAGCCGCGTGCCCACCGCATGTCGAAGCATCCCCATCACGCCCTCCGGTTCTAACCGCGCGCCACCACCAGCCTCTCCACCACCGCGCCCCGGTATCCGCAGCTTCGCCACCTGCACCACCGCCATGCCCGTCTCGCCCCCCGCAACCACCCGCAGCAGTGTCCCCGGCTCCGCCTCAAACAAACCCTCCACCGGCATCACCGGCCAGTACCCATGCTTCAGCCACATCGTCACGCCCGCCACATCCACACGCGGCACATGCCCCATCAGCTTCGCCGCCTTCAGCACTCCCGCAGCGCTTGAGCACGCCACAAACGTGTTGCGATCAGGCCGCATCCAGTACAAGGGCTTCTCGCCCGCCAAATCTCGCCCCAGCTTCAAGGTCCCAAGCCTTGATGACCAAAACGCAAACGCAAACATCCCATCAAGCTGGTCAATCACCGTCCCCGTGCTGCCCGCCCTGTCTTGCCCGGTTTGCCAGTGGCCACAGGCGTGCAGCATCGCTTCAGTGTCACTGTGGTCGGTCACAAACGCGCGCCCCGATGCAGCCATCGCCGCCCGCAGCTCGCGATGGTTGTAAATACACCCGTTAAACACGATGCTTTCGTGATGCTGGGCACCGTGCTCCAACCCGTGATACACCCCGTCATCTCCGCTTTGCAGCGCCGCGTGGGCAAGCTCCGGTGCCCTTGCTTCAGCCAGCGCCCGCACCATCGGCTGCCGCCCACCCGCCGGGTCAATCACCGCCAGCCGCCGGTGCGCCATCGCAACATGCACCGTGCCACTGCCATCCGCCGCCGCCACCGCATCCCGATACCGCCCCCGCCCATTCGGCCCGCGGTGCGCAATCGCCGCATCCAGCGCATCCATCCACGACTCGGCAATCACTTCCTGATTCTGCCGCACGCCCTTGGGCGTGAATTTCAAAATAACGGCAATGCCGCACATGTCGGGAAGATAGCGTCCCCGCCCGGGACATTTTCCTCCCCGCCCGGTTTGCCTCCGCCTCACCATGCCCGTTACGCTCGTGCATGTCTACGCCCGCGCCACACACATCGCCCGCTCCGGCAATAGTCTTTGATGATCCCTTCGGCTCGCTTGCCCCGCTTGATGATCTCCGCCCCCGCGCCCTCATCCGCTCCGGCGGCCACACCATGCTCGCCCGCCACCAGCACGTGCTGGGCCTCAGCTTTGCCGCCGCATTCGTGCCCGCACACACCGCCACCCTTGCCCAAGAGCAGTTCGCCGCCGATGGCCACACCGCCCCCGACGGCCAGCCCCTAGCCATAAACCACATTCCCCAAAGCACTATCTCCGCCGCTCGGCCGGTCCTGCTCATCAATTCCCGCTGCGTCCTGCCCTGGCCTCTGCTCCGCCATCTCACCGTCGGTACAGCTTTGCTCGAGGAAGACACCACGCACATCGTCGCCGCAATGGTTGATGCCAAAGATTGCCAAGCACTCCTGCCCACCATCACCGGTGGCGGCACGGCCGGCCTTCTCACCGAGACAATGCCCGGCCCCGCCCTCATCAGTCGCCCGTGGCACATCCGGCACTTCCGTGATGCCGCCATCAGTACCGATCTGGCAATGCTCCAGCACGCCCAGGAAAACGTCCAAACCGTGCCCTCCTGCACCGTCATCGGTATGCGACCCCTCACCATCGCCCCTACGGCCAAGGTCTATCCCGGCACCATATTTGATTGCGAATCCGGCGGCATCCACGTCGCAAGCGACGCCATCATCCGCCCCGGCTGCACCATCATCGGCCCCGCAATCATCGGCCCGGGCACCACCGTGCTCGACCGCGCCATCATCAAAGCCAACACCGCCATCGGCCCGCAATGCAAAGTCGCCGGTGAAATCGGCGGCACAATTTTCCAGGGTTTCGCCAACAAATCGCATGATGGCCACCTGGGCGATAGTTGGATCGGCCAGTGGGCCAACCTCGGCGCGGGCACCACCAACAGCAACCTGCTCAACACCTACGGCGAGGTTATCGTCAAGCACCTGCCCGATGGCTCAAACGAGCGAACCGGCCAACAGTTCTTGGGCTGCATTCTCGGCGATCACGTCAAAATGGCCATCTGCACCCGCATCATGACCGGCGCCATCGTGCACACCGGCGCTATGTGGGCCGCCGGTCAAGCCGTCACCGGCTGCGTGCCCCCGTTCGCATGGGTGACCGATGCAGCCCCACCCGGGACCAAGTTCTTCCGCGCTGATAAGTTCCTCGAAATCGCACAAACCGTCATGGCCCGCCGGGGCACCAAACTCAGCCCCGCCTACGCCGCCTCCATCGCCGCACTTCTGGCCGGTAAGCCCTAAAGCCTCAGTAAAGCCTCGCGCATCGCCATGTCCAGAGCCTGCCGCCTTCCCTTTCACGGTGGCATTTTTCTCTTTTTTTCCCGTCTTCCCTCGCCACTTACAACGCAACACTCCCAACCTTGCCCGCCAACTCCTCAGCCGTCCGCACTACTGCCAAGCCGCTGTACACCCAGTCAAACCCGTCCTCGGCAATGCTCGGTCCAAAGTGATACACCGTCGCGCCCGCCAGATACATCGCAAATGCGCTAAACGTGCTCACCGGCCCAAGTGCGCCATCCAGCTTGCTCATCCGCACCAGATCCTGCATCATCGTCCCGCCCGAAACAGTCACCGCCATCCCCGCAAACTCATCAGCCTGCACCGGCTCATCCGAAAACAAAACGAAGTGAGTCGCAATCCCATGCCCCTCGCGCAGCGCCGTCGCTACCGCCTCCATCTCCGCCTTGTACCGCGCGAGGCTGTGAAAGTGCTTCCCACCTAAAAAGGTCCTGTAGTCTTTCCGCCGAATGTGCACCGCAATCCGCGCAGTCCGCTGCCCATCCGCCCCGAGCCGCACCGGCAACGTCCGCACAAATGCGGCCGCATCCGCCTCCACCTCCGGCTGGGGCCGCAGCAACGCCCGAATCTCTTCCCGATACTTCATCAGCCCGACCGGATTCGTAAACCGCCAACTAAATATCACGTACCGCCTCGCCCATCGATGCCCCCCAATCCGTACCGGAAAGCCCTCGTCGGTCGGTCTCAGTGAACACGCCCGATTCCCATTCGGTGGCCGCAGCCTGCCACCAATTAACTTCATCCGCACCAAACCCCGGACCACATCAACAAACCGGCGCTGAAACACCGCACGCCACTCCCGCCTCAGCCCGCACCGCCGTGGCGTCGTCGGTGAGTTAAACCACTGCCCATCCAACGCCGGAAAATGATGCGCATATTTGTGCAGCCCCGGATAGTGCAGCTCATGCCCATCCTGCAAACACCACGCGTACGCCGCCGCCAGCAGCATCAGCCGATTGCCAAGCTGCCCATGCGAACGATCAACTATCCATACGGTTGACATGTGGGTGACAAAGACAAACACCAGCCGAGCACAAACACCACCTTGACAGCAGAGGCAAACTCCTCCGCAGTTCTCACGCACGCCCCCGGAGCCCACCTGTCCATCCGCCCACCCAGCAGCTACCGCATCGCACCGCCCTGACTCTGCCCAGCAATCCTCAGCAGCGGAGCAACACTCACCGAAGGTTGGCTCCTTCCCGCATCCCGCGGCCTCTCCGCCTGCTTCGGTCCCGATGGTTGCTCCTGCATCAAAAGCCCCGGCGAGACAGTCCAGTGATGCCCGCCATCAACAATAACCGTGACCGTCTTTCTGTTGTACCGCGTAATAATTCCACTCATCTCCCGACCATCGGAAGTGAACGAAACTCGATCGCCAATCGAAAACTGCATCATCACCCCGTGCGTCCGAAGCTGCTGAATCATCCGCAGCCGCTCAACGATCCGGTGATGCAAATCACGAAGCTCATCCTCGCTGAGTAAGTCAATATTGACCGGTCCCGTTCTAGCCATATTTCATCATATCCGCCCTCGCTTCTTGCTGGAGAACCTACCCGCCTTCCTCCGCGTGCACTGCCATCAAGCAAATCTCACTGAACGCAGAGGACGCCGAGAGCGCAGAGTAACGCAGCGCAACGCAGAGAAATGCAAACAACACCGAATCAAAACTCGGTAGTACTGCGACACAACACGCGATGGCCTTGACCATGCCCAATGCCTTCCTCCGCGTCCCTCTGCTCCCTCCGCGTCCTCCGCGTTCCATGCCCCAGACCCCGCGTTCCACGCCCCAGACTCAACGTGCACTGCCATCAAGCGAATCTCACGGAACGCAGAGGACGCCGAGAGCGCAGAGTAACGCAGAGAAATGCAAGAAAACTTACCAAATTCGCTGCTCGGAATTGAGTTAACACACCCTCCGCGCGCTGGCCTTGACCCATGCCCAATGCCTTCCTCCGCCTCCCTCTGCTCCCTCTGCGTCCTCCGCGTTCCATGCCCCAGACCCCACGTTCCATTCCCCAGACCCCACGTTCCACGCCCCAGACCCCACGTTCCACGCCCAAGCCCCGCGTTCACATAAAGCTGCCAAACCACACAAAAAAGCCGCCCCAGCAAAGCCGGGGCGGCCCTTCAAATCACTTCATTCTCCAAACCTTACTTCGTCGGTTCCGCTGCCGCCGGCTTCGGCTCGCCCGCCTTCACATACACCGCTTCGGTATCAAAGATCAGCGTTGCCATCGGCGCAATCTTCGCCCGCGGGTTGCCGCGAGTGCCATAGCCAAGTGCACCCGGAATAATCAGCTTGCGATAGCCGCCCTGCTTGATTCCAGGAATTCCCATGTTCCAACCCGCAATCAGCGCTCCCGGCAGCGTCATCTTCATCGGGTCACGCTCGCGTGATGAGTCAAACTTGTTGCCATCATCCGCAGTCCAGCCCGTGTAGTGCACAAACAAATCAAAGCCATCCGCCGCCGGTGGCTCGCCCGCAGCACCCTCGCGAAAATCAATTTGCACCAACCCGTTCTCATCGTTCTTGGTCACCTTAATGCTGGGCGTGTACGGCGTGAAAACATCCGCAGCGCCGCCACCAAACACCATCGTGCCGGCAGCATCAAAGCCCTTGTCCTGCCAGGTAATTCCATCTTTGCCAATCTTCACTGTTGTGCTAAACACCTTCGCCCCGCCCGCCGTCGTCGGGCTTAGCGCGCTGCTGCCCTCAAAGCCCTCGCCCACCTTCCGCAGCACAATATCCTGCGTCGGCCGCACCTGGTTTGCTGTCAGAGCCGGGAAGTACTCCGGCGCGAGCCACAAGCCCGTCATCGCGTCGCCAAAGGTCGGCGCAAGTTTGTCAAAGTCCATCACACGCAGCACCAGCGCTGGCTCAGCGCCCGGCAAGGTCTGCTTGTACACGTGCCACACACCGCTGCGAAAGCTCGTCATCGGTGAGTCTTCACGCGTCAGCTCAAAGTACATCGCATTGTCAAAGCCCGCCAGCGTAATCGCCGTCGCGTGCATCACACGCGCAGGTGACTCACCAGCCCCCGCGACCTTAAACGAACCCTTCAACATCCCCGTCACCGCAAGCACATCGCTGTCCGTCGCGCTGATCACCGGCATCGCCGGCTTCACAAACGCCGGTGGTGCCGGTGGCGGCTGCATCCGTGTCGGCAACTCAAACGGCTTGGTCTGCCCCGTCGCTCCAGACGGTGGCGGTGTCGCCGGTACCGATGGCTGCCCCGGCTGCGCCGCCTTCACAACAATCGGCGGCCCGCCAACCGGAGTAACCGTCACCCCGCCCGTGCCGCCCGGGGCAGCAGTTGCCGGCGCCGCGGGTGCGGCAGGCTTGGCCAGCACGCCCCCAGCCGCAACACACAACAGTCCGCCAGAGGCAAGCAGTGAAACAATCAGAGTTTTTGAGGAATTCGTCATAGGATTGATTCTACGGAGGCCAAACACGCCACTGTCAACGCGACAGACAAGCGTCACCCGTGGGTCGGTCAAACCCACCTCCCCGCTGAAACAAAATCCGTAAACAGTCTGCCAGGACTCCACCAACGGCCAAATCCTTCTCCTTTTCTCAGGCCCCCCAAAGCCTGCTTCAAATTCACGCCTCGCGTGCAATGCCGATCCCCTCGGCCTTCACGCTTGCGGGCTTGGCCTTTGTCCGCCAAGCCCCTCCTTCGAGGCCCCTTGCGTTTTAAGCCCTGACCGTTGCCTCGAACGCCGAGGGCCTTGACCTGAGGAGCCGTGGTGAGTCGCGCCCGCGGCACCCACGGAAATCATCGAAAAAACTGACTTTTCTCCCGTTTTCCGCCGTAGCTCACCGTCTCGCGTGCGTTCCCGTCCTCGCCGCGGCTCGCTGAGCCTTTCACGCGGGCTTTGGTACCGTGGAGCGCTGGGGGCACACAGGTCAACCCGCTCCACCAATGCTCCAAACTCAAACCGGGGCATCGCCTGAACCATTCCAATTACGTCCAAATAATAGTGAGCATCTAGTCAAAAATTCCTGATACGGACATATTTGTGCGGAAACCTTTAGCCAGTTCTCTTGACAGCAATCCAAACATGTACCAAACTACGTACAGAAGTCGAACGCGGTCCGTTTCAACCCCTTTCCCCGGAGGCTCCCATGTCAAGTTCCCCCACCCTCACCCACTCCGCCGTCACCGAAGCAATTTACAACGCCTACCCCGCCTGGCAGCCCTCGCCTGAGCTTCAAGCCCTCACCAAGCCGCTGGCCGATGCCCAGCTCTTCATCGTCGCCGCCCGGGCCAAGGGCCTGCTCGGCCTCCAACTCCGAACGGGCAAATATCGTGGCGACGCCGCGGCACAAATCCGCAACTGCACCCACATCATGCGCCTCCCGTTCTTGCGCATCAGCAAGGCCGTCCGCATCAATCGCATCAATGAGCCGTTTGTGAACGCCGCCCGCGCATTTAACCGCGAACTGTTCAAAGCCAAAGAGGCCGCCAGCTTCCGCCTCGGCGAGATGGCCAATGACCAGAACATCGAACCAATACTCCAAGAACGCGCCGACCTGGCCAATGCCTCCGGCTCCCTGCTCAAGATCGAATACGGCGAGTACAACGATGTCGAAATCCCCGAGCACCTCCTCCCGCCAACCAAAGCAACCCTCGCCAAAGCCGCCGCACAGCAAGCCAAGCAGGCCCGCGAAAGCCAAGAGAACCAGCGCATAATCGAGGAAGCCGGCGACGCCATCCTCGCCATGGACCCCGACCACATGCTCGCGATGCTCCAGGAGCAGGCCAAGCACGACCCCAACCTCTCGCCAGAAAAAATGGCCATCTACACCGCCGGCCTGGAAGATGTGAAGCGCTCCCAACTCCACGTCAACCAAACCCGCGCCCAGCGGGCGTCCTAACTACCCCCATCGCAGCTACAACGCTAACGCAACAACGAAACATGCCATCCTTGAGCCTTTTTCGTGTCGCGTGTCGCGACCGAAAGCGGCGGCAAACGGATTTCACGGTTACCGCCGAAGACAAAACCAGCGAGATCAATCACATCCCGCGCCAAACCCATTGATAAACAACGTGAAGTCCGAACCGTCGATCACTCCGTCGTGATTGATGTCCGCAAGAGGGCTGGCGGTAACATCACCAGCCGTAAAGGAGTTGACAAACTGGACAAAGTCATTGCCGTCAACGATGCCGTCCGGATATTGCCCGTTGATGTTGTCCTCTCCACCCCACACGTCCGCAGGATTGGGCTGCCCGCCCGCAAGGCAACCGACACGGAAGGAACCGTGTCAATTTGGGGTCGGCGACAATCACAGCCGACTTGATCCGGCGGGAAATCGCTCGGCCGCGAGCAAACCGCCGCGCCCGACCCGTCCTGGCCACGAGCACCGTGAATCGCAAAAGCAAGGATGAAAATCAAGTGAGTTACATACTTCATCGAGACCTCCTAGTAAACAGAGCACACGAGCACAACAGCACAAATCCTGTGGGAACGCTTGGGATAACTGTCGCGAGGCGGATGCCCGCGATATTGCTAATACCGCTTGAATTGCCGCTCCACGTCCACTCGATCCGATCACCGTACGCTGGGTCCCTAAAGAACCCAGTTCCCCGGGTATAGCGAGCTTGCGGGTCAGCCGCAGCACGCTCTTCCAGCCACTCTCTGGCACCGCCAGACCCGTCAAAAAGCCCCCACGGGCTCATCACATTGGCATAACTTACAACAGGCAACTGTATCGAAAGCCCCAGGTTTTGCAGCCCGGCGCTCGTCTCTCCACCGTCCGATGGCAAGCCAAACGCAGGAACATTGTTCTATGTCGTGGGGAACTCCCAGCAGCCCGCTTGGCCTGGCCCAAAGCGGTTACCATCAAAATGCATCGCCTTTGTCCACTCGCTGAGCGTGGGCATGAAAAACTTTGCTCCCGGCAGGCGGGCAACATGGTCTTGTGACCCATCCGTGTCATCGGGCAGGAACGTGCTGGCGTCGTACGCGCCCGTTGACAATGCCGCTGCGGTGTTGGCCTTGTCATTGTTCAGCCAGTTGCAGTATCTCGCTCCGAAGCGGTAGCCAACGTTGGCAGCGCTGTGTTCATAGCCCGGCCTCAGATAATAATTCTGCGGATCGCGGGCATCACCACCAGCGAACAGAATGCCCTCCCATTGCAGCGCAAAGCCGGGAGTTGTCAGCGGGTCAAAGTGCGTCACATACGCTCGCACGAACGGCAGGTATTCCTCATACGTCACCTCCGTCCGCGATACGGCGAAGTTGTAGTCCACAGCCGCAAGCTGCGACCGGTACTGGAAGCCAACCTGCATCTCACGGGGCACCGGTGCATTACCCAGCCCGCCAATGCTCACAAACTCAAACCCAGCCACCCGCATGACCGATGCGCCGTTGGCCGTAGCCGCAGGCGAAAGCGGCGGCAGATCAGCCAGCACAAACTCAGAACACGAAACCACGCTAGCCAGCGCGAGGCACATGCTGGAATGGGCAAGGCAACCCAAAGTAAGGCTATTTTTCATTGTAAAGCACTCCCGAACACTCACCACGGCGTGTGAGTTACCGCGGTCACAACGCACCGCAGATGAGCTTACCCAAATACCCATCGCGGGACAAATGCAATCCCTCCAAACGCGACATGCAATTCTAAAAGTTGTGCCAACTCAAGCCCGCTGCGTGACTTGACTCAACACTGATGCTTGTTCGCAGCCTTTATTCTTCTATTTGGCCTTCTCCCATCAGGCCCGCGATGCTCAGCAACGCGCCGGGGGGCGAGTCTGGCTCAAACGCATTCGGCAACTTCCGCAGCCTAGAAATCAAGTTCAACAAATCAACCTGAAGCGGCGCAATGAACCGCACCGGGTCGTTCGTCAGCGGGTGCCGCACACTCAGCATCGCCGCGTGCAGCGCTACCCGGCTCACCAGCGGCGTGCCCGGGTCGTTCTTCTTTTTTGCTGGCAACGTCAATACGCTCCCACCGTAAAGGTCATCGGCCAAAAGCGGGTGCCCGCGGTGCTGCATGTGCACGCGAATCTGATGGGTGCGGCCAGTTTTCAGCTCAACTTCAATCAGCGAGAGCTTGCCACCATGCAGCCGGTGCCCCAGCGGTGATGCACCCTCCGCGCTCACCGTGTCAAGTTCCGGCACGGTGTACCGCCCCAGCACGCGATAAATCGTCACCGATTGTTTCCCCAGGTGATCGTGCCGCACCACGTGCATCTCGCGATACCCCTTCTCGCGTGACTGGTGCGGCCCCAGCGGTTCATCAATCACATCCATCAGTGGCTCAACATGCCCGTGCACCACCGCAACATACCGCTTATCGGTTGTCCGCCGCTCAAATTGCCCAGCCAGCTTCCAATGCGCCTCATCGCTCTTGGCAAAGATGATCACGCCCGAGGTTTGCCTGTCCAGCCTGTGCACAACCCCCGGCCGGGCAAACTCATTGCCCACCGCCGAGAGGTGCCCTCCCTTTTTACTATTGTGTATCAGGTGCCACGCCAACGCGTTCACCATCGTGCCACCCTTCTCCGCACGCGCTGGGTGCACGATAATGTCTGGTGTCTTGTTAATCACCACCATGTCATCGTCCTCAAACAGCACATCCAGCGTTATGTTCTCCGGCGCAATGTGCTCCGCCGGTGGCGGCGGCACGCACACCGTCACCATGTCATCTTTTTTCAGTTTGGTACTGTTCTTGCCCGGCCGCCCATTCACAGTCACCTGTCCATCCTCAATCAACTGCTGCAGTTGGTTGCGACTCATAAACGTGATTCGGTCGCACAAATACTTGTCCAGTCGCTTGTCCAAGTTCTTCGTGAGGTGAAACGTAACAACCTGCGGCGCCAGCGGCCCAGCAGCCGCGTTCGGGTCACGCGCTCCGGGTGCCAGCAGCAGGGGGGTTTCATCATCGGTCGCATCATCTGTCACCAGCGCTGCAGCAGCAACACCTGGCAGCAGCATGTCCCGCGAAATTTCCTGTTCATCAGTCAGCAGCGTGGCCGGCGTGGGCGTTGGCCCAGCCTTCGCCGCATCCCTCGCCTGCCGAAACAGCGCCGCCTTATCAACCTTCCCGCCGTTCTGAATCAACTTGCTCGTCTTAAAACTGTCAAACACCGGCCGAACTTCAGCCTCCCGTAGCACCGCCATTCTTGGCGGTGTCTTCGCCTTTCCGCCTTCGCCCGGCTCCAACGCTACAGGCAGCCCACCACCAGCAACAGCGGCACTGCTCGCCGCCTTCTTGCTGGCTTTCTTCTTCACAACCTTTGATGCTTTGCCGGACTTGGCCATTCCTCATCGTTGCACGGCTGGCCCGCCCACGCGGGAAATGATCAGCGTCACTCCAAAAATCCGCATCGCCGGTCCCTCACCCACCAGCCGCGTTTGCGCATCGCGGTCCACCGTGAGTTTCCATTTAGTATCCGCCGCCACTGCCGGTTTGCCCATCGGCAAGTACATAGATGAAATCAACAGGTCCGGAATCACTTCCTTCTCAAACGGTCCAGTCCCTGCACCAGCGGGGCGAGGTTTGACCGCGGTTTGCCGCGGCAGTGAAGCGCCCGGCCACGCCGCATTACCAAACACCCGTGCGCCCGGCGCGGGTGTAACCACCGGGTTTGTCTGCGTGAACCGCACAGTGTCACCATCTCCTAGCAGCCAGGTTCTCAGCGGGCCAACCGTGCTTGCCTTAACCGCCGCATCCCCGGCGTAAAGCACCAGCGCCGCCGAGTCGCCAATTCCTTCAACGGTCTGCGTAGCCAGGTCAACCATCACCGCGCGGTTCTCATCAATGCCAATCCCGGTCTTCATGCTCCCGCTCACCAGCGCCGCGGCCAAGCGGCCCATGCGCCCTCTTACAAAAAAGTGTTGGTCCGTCACAAAATGCGGGGCAAAGCCAACGCCGCGCTCCAAAGGCAGCGTTGCCTTCGGGTCGCTTAGCAACGTGTTCAACCAGCGATCACTCGTGCCACTCGCCAGCATCATCTCACTCATCATCGCCGCACCGGCAGATGTCCCACCAATCACCCCCTTCCGCTCATTGACCAGCCGCCGCATCGCCACGAGCGCTGACCTGTCCGCCCCAGCGGTCATCAGCGTCGCGGTGATGCGCGCCTGATCGCCACCAGTAAACCACACCGCGCCAAGCCCATCAATCAGCGATACCGTCGCCGGGCTGTCGGCATTGGTGGTGTCACCTTGGCGTAGCGGCAGCTCCATCACCTGCTCCGGCGCAGCCCCATGCAGCAACAACGCCTCGCGGCAGTTGGCCACTGCTTCATCGGCCACACCGCTGGCCGTGGCGGCAAT
>JBBRKQ010000067.1:0-20749 GCA_038231815.1 Phycisphaerales bacterium | reverse complement strand
CATTGAGCATCTGGCCACCGACAAATATTCCGGTGCGCCAAGTGAACCGAAGATCAAAGCCATTTTCCCGGGTGCTGATGAGCTGCTGGCCACCGGCGCAGGGCCAAAGGAAGTAATCGCCGCGTACAGGGCCTACGCCAGGAGCAAGACCGATGAAGAGCGCGGCGAGGGCAAGATCAAAACCGGTGTGTTTATTGGGGCGTACGCCATCAATCCCGTGACGGGCGGGCGGATACCCATCTTTATCGCAGACTATGTGCTGGCCGGCTACGGCACCGGCGGCATCATGGCCGTGCCCGCCCATGATGAGCGAGACTTTGCGTTTGCCAAGGCCTTTGGGCTGCAAGTTATTGAGGTGGTCCAGCCGCCCGCGGGCATTGTCAATGAAGGCTGCTTCTGCGGTGAAGGCTTTGCCATCAACTCTCCACCGGCTGGCAAACCCCCCACTGCCTTTGCCATCAACGGCCTGACCACCGCCGATGCCACCAAAAAAATGATCGAGGCGCTGCACGTCGCAAACTACGGCCGCAGGCAAGTCAACTACAAGCTGCGCGACTGGCTCTTTAGCCGTCAGCGATATTGGGGTGAGCCATTCCCAATCGTGTACGACCAGTACGGCACACCCATCCCCCTGCCCGAGGACATGCTCCCCGTGCTGCTGCCGGAGATGGAAAACTTCCAGCCCGAATCCAGCGAAGACCCTGATGCGCCGCCCCGCCCCCCGCTGGCCCGGGCCAAAGAGTGGTGCACTGTTCAGCTTGACCTTGATGGCCACGGTGTGCGCACCTACACCCGCGAGACGAACACGATGCCCAATTGGGCCGGCTCATGCTGGTACTACCTGCGCTATTTGGATCCCGAGAACAGCAAGCAGCTCGTCGGCACTGATGCTGACAGCTACTGGATGAACTCCGGTAAGCCCGGCGGCGTTGACCTGTACGTGGGCGGCGTCGAGCACGCGGTGCTGCACCTGCTGTACTCACGCTTCTGGCACAAGGTGCTGTTTGATTTGGGCCACGTCTCAACCAGTGAGCCCTTCCAGCGATTGTTCAATCAGGGCTACATTCAGGCCGCGGCCTTCAAAGACAGACGCGGCATCTACGTGCCCGCTGCGGAAGTGACCGAGGGCGCTGAAACCGCCATCGAGGTTGATCGCCTGAAACTGCCGAGCGGCCAGGAAGAGCCCGTGATGCGGGCGACGACCTTTTATCACAACGGCGAGCCGGTCTTTCGCGAATACGGCAAGATGGGCAAGAGCCTTAAGAACGCCGTTGCGCCTGATGAAGTGTGCGCTGAGTACGGGTGTGACACGCTGCGCATCTACGAAATGGCCATGGGCCCGCTTGAGGCAAGTAAGCCCTGGAACACGCGTGACATCACCGGTTCATACCGCTTCTTGCAGCGCATCTGGCGAACAATTATTGATGAGACCACCGGCGCGTGCCGCATCAGTGAAGAGCCAGCGGAGCTGCCCATCAAGCGGCTGGTGGCCAAGACCATCTTTGCGGTACGCCGGGACATGGCAAGTCTGGGCTTTAACACCGCCATCGCCAAGCTCATCGAGCTGAACAACGAGCTGACAAAGGTGTACAGCGACAAGCCCTGCCCCCGCGAAGTGGCCGAGGCTCTGACGCTGATGCTCTCACCGTTGGCGCCGCACCTGGCCGAAGAACTGTGGGCACGTCTGGGTCACAGCACCACCATCATCTACGCCGGCTTCCCCATAGCCGATGAGGCCCTGCTGGTTGATGACTCCGTAGAGTTGCCAGTGCAGGTCAACGGCAAGGTGCGCGGGCGAATCACCGTGGCAACGGGCGCCGATGATGAAACCGTCAAGGCGGCAGCGCTGGCCAACGCCGAAGTGGCCAAATGGGTTGAAGGCAAGCCCATTAAAATGTGCAAGGTGATCAAGGGCAAAATGGTGACGCTGGCGGTGTAATGCCCTGCCCGACAATGTTCACACACGTTCGTCTTGCTCGTCGCCTGAGTGTGCCGTGCAGAGCGCAAGGCGGGCAAAAACAAACAAGCCCCGACCGGAATTGGTTGGAGCTTTTGTATTGGGCTGAAATTGGAACTTGGAGTGACTGGGGCGGGTCGTAATGTGCCCATCCAGCAGGTTGTGACTCAGCCAATCGCGATTCGACGGCGACGATATATGTTGACGCCTACCACGCCACCAATAACTGCTAAACCGGGCCAGAATGCAACGGGCAGTGGCACTGTCGCTGGGCCAAATCGCGCAGCACCGTTAGAGAAACCGTCGGTCTGATCCGTATCACCGATTGATTGCACCTGAACACCAATTCGGAACCACGCGGAATTGTATGGATTCGCCATGGCGCTCACCACATCGGCAAACGTCATCCCGCGAAAGCTCACACGAACCGTGAGCCAGTCCGACAGCGTGTTCAAGCCGTTGTCATCGGTAATGCACAGCCGATTCGTCCCGGAACCGCTCCCGTCAGACGCGAAATCCTGCAGATTCGGCCCCGAGGAATTCGTCGGAACTAAGTTGCTGACGACAGTGTCGGTCCCGAACGAGGCGCCCGATTGACCTTCAACGGTCAGATCACTGATGCAAGTTCCACCGTCAAAGCGAATCTCAGAGAGGTTTGAAGCAAAGCCGACCAAGTTCCGGAACGTGAAGTCTGCGTAAGAAGCAGTTTCCGATGGAGCCGCGACCGTCACAAGCAACTGGTTTGCAACCGCCATCCGGTTCGCCAGCGAGCTGTTCTGCGTCACCGCATCAAAGGAGAAGTGATTCACGATGTCAGCCTCTGCTGCCGCTCCACCAAACGCACCCAAAGACAGCACCACACACGCGATTGCCCGCGGCATTGATACTGGAGCAAGATGACATAAGGCACGGTTCATCGAAGTTCTTTGCACACCGACCACAAGCGAACACAAAAAGGCGACATTTCTTCAGGAGGTCGCGTGATTCTCTTGAGAGAGTACAACCCATATCCCAGCCCGAGGCCATCCAAATTATGCCCTAGGTTTTATTGAACGACGGAAAGGCCATTGAAAAACTCGTCAACAACGAAAAAAAGATGGTCTTTGAACGCTCAAACCTTGGATTATGAGCTGAGATCAACCTTTTCCGTGCAAAGAGGGGGCGAGCAGAAGTTTTTCAACAAATTGTTCAGGTCCAGCAATGTTCGCAATACGCTCGGTAATCGCCCGGACAGGCGACCCGGGGTTGTACTGTTTTTAGCCGTAACCCGCTGCCCAACCTCGCTGGCCCCGGCGGCAGTCTGGTCTTTGCCATCAGGCAATTCATCATCCCACACAAAGGCCGTGGGCAGCGAAGGCCAGGTGGCCGATTGATAGAGCCGCTTCAAGCCCCCGCAAGCACCGCCGCGGGCAAGAGCCAGTTGCCGTGATACCAGTTCGTACAATGTGCCCATGCAATCCGACCGCGCCCCAGGATCATCAAAACCCGCGCCAGCCGCAACAGCGGGCCAATGCCCCGTTGGCCCACGGCTAGGCAAGCCGCAGTGGTTGGCAACGCTGGCCCTGACGGTGTCACTGCTGGCCTCGCTCCTGCTGACCTTAGCTGACTTAAACACGATTGGCCTGCCCGGATGCAGCGCCGGCAGCGCTTGCGATGCGGCCAGCAAAAGTGTCTGGGGCAAAGTTCCCGGATTGGGCTGGCCCACGGCGTACGTTGGCCTTGCCTGGTTTTCCGGCGTGTTTGTGTGGTGGATGCTCAGCGGCCAAACCGCGCGGGGCCTAGCAACCCCCGGCAGAATCCTGCTGCGGGTCAGCGCGATTGGTTCGTTGTTCCTGCTCACCGTCAGTGCCTTTGGGGGCTATCGCTGTTCATACTGCATCGCGGCGAATCTCGCCAACGTTGCCTTCGTGTTGTTGCTGGTATGGAGTTGGCGCGCGGCGGCGGCGGATGCTGCCTCGGCCGGGTCGGTATCAACTGGTTCCCAGACTTCGCCCGCCACCGGCCGGGTCACGGTTGGCGTGGTCATCGGGGCGGTCGCTGGTCTGCTTGTCTCGGGCGTGCTGGCGGTACTGCAGGCACAAAGCCTCGCCGCGGCCAAACAGCGTGATCAAGCGGCTCTGTCGGAGTCAACGGCCAAGATACTCGAGGCCACGGCCAAGCAGGGTGAATCCGCAGCGCCCAAGCTGCCGACCGAAAGCCCAAAAACCGAAGCCCAAAGCCCAAAGGCCCAAACGCCGCCGGTCACCGCAGCGAACAGCGCTGCAAAGCCAGTCGTGCCCGTCCAAGAGCCAACCCGCCCGCCAGCGCCCGAGCCAGTCGCCGCAGCCGCACCGCTGACCGGTCGCCACCGGCTTGGCCCGGAAGTAGCCCAGGTGCGATTGGTGGTGTTCACAGACTATCAGTGCCCGGACTGCAAGAATTTGGAGGCTGATCTGGTTCGCATCGCCGCGGAGAACCCAACCGTGTCGCTCTCGGTGAGGCACTTCCCGTTGTGTGCCGCCTGCAACCCAGAGGCCGGCACCAACATGCACCCCAACGCCTGCTGGGCGGCCCGGTTTACCGAGGCGGCGGCCATTCTGGGCGGGCCGGCCAAATTCTGGGAAGCGCACAAGCTGATGTTTGAGGTTGGCGGATCGTTTACAGATGCGGAGTTTCCCAAGCTGGTGCAGCGACTTGGGCTAAGCATCAAAGCATTTTCCGACAAAATGCAATCCCAGGAAACGCTCGATCGCGTGAAGCTTGACATTGCCAGCGGCTTTGCGGTGGGCCTGACTATGACGCCGATGCTCTTCGTAAACGGTGTTGAGCTGCGCGGGGCACACCTCCCCGGCGCCGCTCAGGGAGCCGTCAGCGCGGTACTGGCGAGCAGCCCGGCCGCACGTGATGCCTCGGCCGATGTGCCGCCAGGAGCGCTCCAGCGGGCCATGGTGCTGTGGCGAAATGCTGGAGCCGTAAGCATCGCATCCGAGCCGGATCGGTTTGGATTTGGAGCGACGATCCAGAACAGCGTGGTCAGTGTGCTGGTAATTGGTGATCTTCAAGACCCGCTCACCAGCGCTGCCGATGCGGAGCTGCGGGGACTGTGTTCTGAGATTCCCGGCCTGCGGTATGACTACCGGCACTATCCGATGGACAAAAAGTGCCAGCCGGTTGGTGTGGTTGACCGCTACCCAAACGCGTGCTTCGCGGCGAGGGCGGTTGAGGCCGCCGGGCTTCTTGGTGGTGAACCAGCGATGCAAAGCATGCAGGCGTGGCTGGTGAACAATCGCCAAAGACTTACAGATCAGTTACTGCCTGAAGCCGCCGCCGCCGCGGGCGTGAACCCATCTGATCTTCTGACCAAGCTGACGGACCCGCTTGTTGATGCACGCATCGCCGCGGATATCGCCCTCGGCAAACGGCTTGCAGTCAAGTCGCTTCCCAGCGTGTGGGTGAACGGCAAGCGGCTTGTCACGCTCAAAGCGGGCGATCAGAGTGTGCTCGCGGCGGTTGTGCGCGAGGCGGCGGCACAGCCTCGACCGGTGAAATAGGCCGAGCAGTCGCACTATCAATTGAGTTTCTTTTCGTTTAGCCTCGCGGCTTGGGTTCAAGTGGTCGGGGGCAACTGGCTTGCGGTCCAAGCGGCGAGCTTTGCGCCCATTCCACGTGCCGCGGCGGCTTCCACCTTCGCCTCATCATAAAACACTTCAAACATTCGCGTGGCGGGGCAGTTGGTCTCTCGCAGCGCCGTCGCGAAGGCGGGCCAGTCAATGGTGCCATCGCCCGGCATGCGGTGGTCATCCAACTTGGCATCGTTGTCGTGAATGTGCAGGTACGCGATCACATCAGCCGCATCGTGCAGCGCTTGCGACACATTCCCGGTGATGTGGGCGTGCCCGGTATCAAGGCACATGCGAATGTGCGGGCTTTTGATCTGGCGGATAGCTTGTGCGAGGCGGGCCACATCATGCCCGAGCGGGCAGTTCATGGGCTGGTTCTCAATAAGATACGTAACGCCCAGCCGCCCGCCGATCTCGGCAAGACGGGTCATGAAATCATGAAGGTGTGGCCAGCGCACAGCGCTGGAGGCCTCGATTTGCTCCCTGGTCATCTCGCGCCGCCCGGGGTTCCAGCACGACGGGTGCACGACCACCATCGGTCCGCCTAAGGCTACCGCCAATTCGCCCTCGGCCGCATAGGTGTGCAGGCAGTGCGTGCGGTGCTCGGGGTCTGGGCTTGATGGGTCTAGGTGTTCACCGAACACTCCGTGAATGGAGTCGAAGGTGAACCCGGCAGATGTGGCCGCCTTGAGGGCCGCAGCGACTGTGGGCGGCTTCTGTTCGTTGCGGTAGAACTGGGCGCGTGTTGCACCCAGCCCCCGCCACGCGGTGAGAAACCGGCCAATCTCGAAGCTAAACCCAAATGGGGTGATTACCGCCATCTCGGCCATGGTCACGGTCTCCGTGGTGGGAACCAGCCATGATAGTGCCGTTCCCAGCGTGTCCGGAGTTGTCGTGGCGTTTGTTCTCGCACCATTTCCCGGGTTCAGCCCCAATTCACGGCTTTGTGGCCAAGGCAAGCCGCCCCAACGGCCGCCGTAACGGTTTCTGTGGAGGGCAAGCCAGATTTGAAATCTGCCGATAACGAGCCGAGCGTGGTACCGGAACACAGCGCCCATGAGCTTGACTATGCCAGTCCGTCGTATGTGTCGCGTTGGTGCCGCCATTGTGCTGCGGTGTACTGGGACGGCGCGCTCGCTGGTATCCTGCCGCGAGGGCGGGTTCTGCATCGCCATGGGCCTTGCTGGGCTTGGGGCCGGATGGCCGGGCGGAGTGCTGCATGCCCAGCCCGGAGCCACGCCCGACGCGACGAATCTGGATCCGGTGCGGCCCGGCAACGCTGTGGCCGAGCCAGCAGTAAACCAGACCGAGCGACCGGCAGCCGCCGGGCGAATTGTGCGGTTGTTTGATTTTGAAGAGCGGGCCTTTAACTCCGAAGCTGTGCCCCGTTTCTGGTTTCGAGCTCAGCACGCTCCTCCAGAGCGACCCCGGCCCGGATTCCCGCAGTGGAACAAAGGCGGATTTGATACCGAAATCGCCCACAGCGGGACCTCCAGCGTAAAGCTGCCAGTGGCCGGTGGGAGCTGCTCGCTGCGGCTTTCGGGCACGGTGGTGCCGGTGCTTCCGGATGCGGATCTTGAGGTTGTGGCGGTTGTGCAAACCAAAAACCTCCGCCATGCGCGTGCGATGATCTCGGTGCGGCTGCTCGATCAGACCGGCAACCCCCTGCCCGAGACCGAGCGTTTCAGTGAGCCGATCCTGTCTCCCGGCACCTGGCGAGAGGTGAGTGTGCCCATGGCCGCCACGCCCGCCAACGCCGCATTCATACAAATTGAACTACTCGCCGTCCAGCCCGATGGAATCCCCGGAGCCGCAGCGACCGACCAGTACGCCGTGGCGCTTCAGGACTTGGCAGGAGCGGCGTACTTTGATGATGTGGCAATCCGCCAGCTCCCACGACTGACGATTCAATCAATCTCTGGACCGTGGATACCGCCCGATTCGGATTTGGCTGGCAAGGCAGACTTGCTGGTGACGGTGCGTGATCAGGCGGGCGAAGCGTTGCGAGCCTCGCTGGTGTGCAGCGATGTTGATGGCAAGGTCATTGCATCTGTAGAACGGACGCTGCCTGCCGGGGGCGCAACGTTTCACTGGCCAGTGACATTGCCCAAGGCCGGGTGGTACAGCGCCCGCGTGAAAATTACCGGGGGCACGGCCGCTACTTCCTCGACACAACTCTCACTGCTTTGTCTTCCGGCCGATGCGGCTGCCAAAGCGGTGCCGCTGGAAGGGAACATCAAACTCGGCGTACTGGCAGAGAATCTCTCCGCAGCGGCGACTGAAAATCTGCGGCTGTTGTGCCGGTATGGCGGCTTCACCTCGGTGAGTCTGTCGGCGATGCCGCTGCTGGCCGAGGCCCCGATGACTGACCCGAGCATGAGCGGGCAACCTGCTGCCAATCAGCCGATGCATCAGCTCGCCGAAGTGCTCATCGCCACCGGGGTGCGCGTCGGCATGGCATGGGACACAGTTCCGTCGGACTTGCGAGACAAGCTGTCCGCAAGCGAACTTGACCCGCTGGGATTGGCCGACATTGATCCGGAAAAATGGTTCGCCAGATTGGAACCGGTGCTCGACCGGTTTGGCCGCCGCATCACCGGCTGGCGATTCGGCCGTCTGGCTACCGAACAGGGGGCGTCACCACCCGACAGCGTGGCGATGCGCCGGCGCATCGCAGCGATTGTTGAAGTGCTCCGCAAGCACGCGGTGGGCTCACGGGTCTCGGTGCCGTGGCGCGCAGAATGGTCCGTGATGACGGACGATATGTTCGGCCGGTACGTGTTGGTACCGGCGACAATCAGCCCCGAAGCGGTTGTTGACCGGGCAGCCGCCAGCGCCGGTGCAGAGATGACCGTGCTGCAGCTTGCCGACAATTCAATCAGTGGGCGGGATCGTTGTATTGATGCAGCGCAGCGCCTTGTGAGCGCTTGGCGTGGAGCATCCATGACCGGTGGGGTTGGATCCGATGGCCTAGCAGCCCCAGCGCTCGGAACCGGGGCGGCAAGCGTGCTCGCGTTTGACTCGATGTGGAACCTGCGCACCGATGGACAGCTTGACCCAAGGCCCGAATCCGCGGTGATGCTGGGCATCGGTCGGAAGCTGCTTGGAAGAACCGTGACCGCGGTGATCATTGATGAGCCACTGACCAAGGGTTTGCTGCTCTCGCCCGGTCAAGGCGGCGGCGCCCGAATACGGCCCACCGACCCGACACGCCAACGGGCGACCGATGGACAAGCAGCCGCTGACGGCGCTGCCGGGCTTTCACCTGTGCCGGCAAAGGCTCAGGTCAGTTCGCTGGCGAAGGATGTTCGTTCGGTGGCCCGTGACAACACACCCGCAGCGCTGGATTCAGAACCAACCGGAGGGCTGGAGGAGACCGTGGCGGCCTCGCAGCGGGACATGAGTGCGGCGATTGTGGTCTGGTCCGAGCAGCCCGGGGCTGTGCTTGAGCGGCATCTAGGCCCAAACAAGCTCCACGGCTTTGACATGTTCGGCAATGCAGTGGCCCTGCCCGCGCCCGACTCTGCCGGGCTCTACAGAATCCCGCTGACGCCCGAGCCGCTGCTCATTGAGGGTGTTGATGGCGACCTGGTACGATTTGTATCGGGGTTGCGGTTTGATCCATCGTTCATACCGGTGGCCGCGACCGTGCAGGAGACACGCCTTGCGCTGAGTAACCCGTGGCCCTCACGCATCTCCGGGAGTGTGCAGATCCTTCCGGCCGAGGCCGACCGTCGCAAAGGATGGTCCGTAAGCCCGGCTGCGCCGCAGAGCTTTTCACTTTCAGGCAAAGAATCGGGAATCCTGCCGTTTAATCTGACTATTTCACCTGCCGAGGTTGTAGGCCCGCGATCACTCACGGCCGTGCTTCGGATCGAGGGTGAACGCTCATACGGACCGCTGAAACTAACCCTGCCGGTGGAAGTGGGCGTGCCGGGGCTGGACATCAACGTCGTGCTCTCGCCATCAGACAAGGATCTGGTCGTCTCGGTCACGGCTACCAACACCGGCAGCCGCATCAGGACCCTGCAGATCAACGCCGCGGCTCAGGGTCGTCGCCAGCAGGACCAGTCCGTCAGTCAGCTTCAGCCCGGAGAATCGGCCGTTCGCAGGTTTATCCTTGAGAATGCCCGCGAGCTCTCGGGAAAGAAAATCATGGTTTCAGGGATTGATGCTGACACAAGCGAGCGACTGAACAAGCTCATTGATGTGCCGTAAGACCATTTTGTTATGGTGCGTCAAGGAGCCAGCATTTTACTGAGTTTGCCCACTTCGCCATCATGGTGATTTGCACGATGCACTATCCTTGGCGATGAACCTTGATCTCTCCGGAAAGCACGCTCTAGTCTGCGGGTCAACGCAAGGCATCGGCCTGGCCGCGGCGACTGAATTGGCCACTCTGGGTGCGACCATCACGCTGTGCGCCCGAAACTGGAACAAGATCTCAAACGTGGTGACGACCCTTCCGGCGCGGCACGGGCAGGTGCACGCAGGCTTGATCGCGGACTTTGAGCACCCTGCCCAGGCCGCCGAAGCGCTGGCGGCAAAGCTGGCAGAGAAGCCGCCCGTAGGAGCACCCGTTGTCTATCACATTCTGATCAACAACACCGGCGGTCCACCCGCCGGACCGCTGCTGGGCGCGACGCTTGCGCAGCTGCAGTTTGCCACGCAGACACAGCTGCACGCGGCCCACCTGTTCACGCAGTTGGTGGTGCCCGGGATGAAGGCCGCCAAATACGGCCGCATAATCAACGTTATTTCTACCAGTGTCAAGCAGCCCATCGCCGGGCTGGGTGTGAGCAACACCGTTCGTGCGGCAGTTGCCAACTGGGCCAAGACGCTGGCCGGTGAGCTTGGGCCGTTTGGGATTACGGTGAACAACGTGCTGCCCGGGGCCACACTGACCGAGCGGCACCACGCCATTGTTGATGGCAAGGCCAAGGCTTCGGGCCAGAGTGCTCAGCAGGTTGAGGCGCAACTGCTGTCGGCCATCCCGGCGGGACGGTTTGGTGAGCCATCGGAGGTGGGCGGAGCGATAGCGTTTTTAGCAAGCCCCGCCGCGGGGTACATCAACGGAATCAACCTGCCGGTGGATGGTGGAAGGACAGCGTGTTTGTAGAGTGACTGGAAAGTGAGAACCCGCGATCCTCCGCGATCCTAGTTTCTGGTTAAACAACCGCAGGTCGCAGTTCTTAGTCTCGGAATTGATCGTCCTTAAACGTTCACCCCAGCGCTTTGCAAGAGCCGAATCAAAAGCCCATGCCCCACACCAAGCCACTCATCACGATTACACGCAGCTTGCCGGGGAATTCGGCATCGTTTTTTCCAGCGAGTGTCTCTGTGCGAATCGCCCCCGATGAGCGCCCGCTCCAGCGTGATGAGTTGCTCGCGTTCATTGCCGGCAGCAGCGCCATCGTGTGCATGTTCAACAACGTTGTTGATGCCGCGTTTCTTGATGCCGCAGGCCCGCAACTAAAGGCCGTGTGCACATTTGCAGTGGGTACTGACAACATAGACCTGGCCCTGTGTAAATCTCGCGGCATCATGGTGTGCAGCACGCCCGATGCGGTGACCGAGGGAACAGCCAACATGGCCTTCGGGCTGCTGCTGGCGGTGGCCAGAAAAATTATTGAGGCCGACCGATTCGTGCGAACGGGCGAGTTCGCCAAACACGGCAATAACTTTCCCAAGGGCTGGGCGGGTATGCACTTGGCCGGGCAAACGCTGCTGATTGTTGGTGCGGGCCGCATCGGCCGTGCGGTGGCCACGCGCGCGCAGGCGTTTGGCATGAACATCATGTACGTGGCTCGCAGTCGCCACATTGACTTTGAAATCGCCCCGCTCATGGCCCGGCGAACCACGCTGGAAGAAGGCCTGAAGCTCGCCGATGTCGTCAGCCTGCACACGCCGCTATCACCGCAGACTCGGCACCTGCTTCATGCTGCAAATCTCAAGTTACTCAAGCCAACGGCGATTGTCATCAACACCGCACGCGGGCCCATTATCGATGAAGCGGCCCTCGCTGATGCACTGTTCGCAGGTTCAATCTGGGGCGCAGGCCTTGATGTCTTCGAGCACGAGCCTTCCGTGCACCCGATGCTGTGCACACTCGATAACGTGGTGATGACTCCGCACATCGGCAGCTCCGAGAAAAAGTACCGTGAGCTCATGACCGAGATGGTCTGCCAAAGTGCTCTGGCCGCGGCACAGGGAACCGATGTTCCTTACCGGGTGGTGTGAACGCGATCCGGTGGCTATTTCGCTGGCTCTTTCTTGTACTTTTCCCGGTACTTGTCTGCCAGTTCGCTCTGCTTGTTTCGCAAATCAATCTGGCGGCCCTGAATGAACGCCATCGTCACGTTCGTGGTCACTTCCATCGCCGGTCCATCGGTAACAATCAGCGTGGCGTGCTTGCCCTTGTCCAGCGAGCCCACCTTGTCGGCAACGCCAAGAATCTCCGCGGCCGAAAGTGTGATTGATCGCAGCCCCGCATCCCACGGCAGCCCGTGCGACACGGCCATGGCCGCAACGTACGGCAGGTTTCGCTCGTGCTGCGTCTCTTCACCGGAGGCGATGGAAAAGGTCACGCCCGCCTCGTGCAGCTTCAGAGGCATCGTGTACGCCTCGTTGTACGGCGAATCATCCCGCTTCGGAAACCCGTGCGTGGTGCCAACAATCACCGGGATCTGGCGCTCCTTCAGGAGCTTGGCGGCCATCGGCGCATCACGCCCGCCGACAATCACTATTTTCAGTGAAAACTCGCGTGCAAAGGCGATGGCCGCCATGATCTGGTCGTAGTCCGATGCCTCGATAAACACCGTGCCCTGTGGCGTGGCGCCCGTGACATAGGGCCGCATGGCCTCAAACCGCAGATCGGTCGGTTGCTTCTGCTCATCAACCGATTTGACCCGCACATACGCGCTGGCCGAGCGGAAGATGTCGCGGATGCGCTCAAGATTTAGGCGGATGTCTTTTTGCTGCTCATCATCGCCCTTGTCCATCCACGTTGCGCGAATTGTCCGCATAAACGGCCAGCCCACGATTAAGCCCGCATCCCGCTTGATGGTCAGGTCTTCGCTGGTCCACCCTTCAAGCTGGATCACGCTGGCCCTTCCAGGCACGATTCCGGAAGTTGGAAACGTGCCGCACAGCAGCACGCCGTTGCTCCTGGTAACCGTCAGCAGGTTGCTGTCGGGGTTGAGCGCGACAGATGCAACCACCTCCGGCGTCACGCCGCCGGTTTCATCAAAGTCGCGTGTGGCCCGGACCGATGCGATCTCGGCCAGTCCCATTTGCGTGTAGCTGCCGATGAACCCCGGATAGATGTGCTTGCCGGTCACATCAATCCGGCGAACCGTTGCCGCAACGCTTTTGGGCAGCGTCCCTGCGGCCTCCATCACCCCAACATCGGTAATCAGTCCGTTGTCAAAGATCACGTA
This sequence comes from Phycisphaerales bacterium, assembly GCA_038231815.1. GTDB lineage: Bacteria > Planctomycetota > Phycisphaerae > Phycisphaerales > UBA1924 > CAILKP01. The sequence goes on along the minus strand of JBBRKQ010000067.1, from coordinate 7,754 downwards.
GCCATCGGCAATCACCGGTCCCGAAACCGGATACACCCGGCCACTGACCAGCGCGATGGCCCCCGCCTGCGGGGCCGCCCGCCGGGTGAGGTCCTGCGCTGTGGCCAGCGTGGTGGCCAAAGACACAGCAGCCAGGCCGCAAACAACCCGCAGCAAAGAAGCGATTGATGATCGATCAGACACAGGAAGCCTTGGAAAAGGGTAATCGAAACCGGAAAACAAACCGCAAAGAACACAACAATCAAAGCCGAATCAGAGAGTCAACAAACACAGAAGTGCCAGACTATAAACCCAACTGGCCACCCCCCCCCCGCAAATGCCACCAGCGCGGGGCAGCAACGCCCGCCCTATCTCGCCTCGCTCAGCTCAACTTGCAGGCTCGAAAGTTCGCTGCTGGCCTTCCCATCGCCAGCCTTGAGCGCCTCACGCACGCCATCAGCCACCACATGCCGGGCCTCATCAAGCTGCCCCAGCGCCTGCAGCGAGCGGCCCATGTGAAAATACGCGTACAGATACGTCGTATCAACACTCAGACACTTGCGGTACCAGCGCACCGCCTCAGCATGATCGCCGGCCTTGGAATGCTCCTGCGCAATGCCGTACAGCACGAACGCATCGTCCGGATCAAGTGCCAGAAGCTTGGTAAGCTGGGGAAGTCGCGACATAGTGGTAAGCCCTTGACCAAACGGTTCCTGCCGCACTGCTACTGCTCGCAGCCGCACTCGCCGCGGCGGGTGCTGGCCGGGTCAACCCCTTTGCGAATCATCTCCATGTTTCGCGCGGCGATGATGCCACGAGCATCGTCCCACATCTGCGAAATAAGCGTGGGCCGGCGGCGGCGCGGCCCATCCGGTCCGGGCGCACTTGGCTTGGCATCGTCCCCCGGCTTTGCATCGCCCGGCTTGCCGTCCTTCCCCTCTTTGCCGTCGGCCTTCTTGGTGCCCATCACCTTGCCAAGCAATCGAGTTCGATGCGCCTGGTTCTGTTCCGCCAGCACCTTGTTCTGCTCAAGTGAGAATCGCAGCACACCATCAACATACGTGGCCTCAGCTAGTGAAAAGCTCGAGAGCGGGTCGCCCGACCAGATCACAACATCAGCATCCTTACCCGCTTCCAGCGAGCCGGTGCGACCGTCAATTTTCAGCTGCCGTGCCGGGTTCAGCGTAACAAACTGCAACGCCTCATGCGGCGAGACCGAGCCGGAGGAGTACTTCACGCCCTTGCCGGCCTCCACGTTCATGCGGCGGGCCAGTTCATCAGAGTCGCTGTTAAAAGAAACAACCGCCCCGGCTTCGTGCATGATCGGTCCGGCCTGTGGGATGGCGTCCTGCACCTCAACTTTAAAGTTCCACCAGTCGCTAAAGCCCGATGCGCCGCCCGATAGATCGCGAACAATCTCCGCAACCTTGTAGCCTTCCAAGATGTGCTGGAACGTGCCGATCTTAAATCCAAACTCTTGCGACACGCGTCCCAGCATCAGAATCTCATCTTGCCGGTAACTGTGGCAGTGCACCAGCCGCTTGCCAGCCAAAATCTCCGCCAGCGCTTCAAGCTCAAGATCAACCCGTGGCAGCTCCGCCGCCGCCGGCCCACCAGCAGGCGCGGCTTTTCTGTACGCCTCCCACTGGGCCGCGTATTCCTTAGCCGCCATGAAGCGGTCACGAATCAGCGTCTCAACTCCCATCCGCGTCTGCGGATACCGCCACGAGCCGCGCTCCGAGCCGTTGGACTGCTTCACGTTCTCACCCAGGGCGAACTTGATGCCGGGTATCGCACCTTGCATGTGCATGTCGTCCGGCGCTTCGCATCCCCAGCGAATCTTATTGACTTGGTTCTGCCCGCCAATCGGGTTGGCCGAGCCATGCAAGTTATTAACAGCAGTGACGCCACCGGCAAGCTGGCGGTACCAACTTTGCACATCGGGGTTGGTCACATCACCAATGCGAACCTCGGCCGTCACAGCCTGCCCAGATTCATTGACGCCGCCAGAAATACCGGTGTGGCTGTGGCAATCAATAATGCCGGGGGTAATGTGCTTTCCACGAAGATTCACGGTGCGGTACTCATCGCCAAACTTGGGCAACTCCGCAGCCTTGCCAACGAACAAAATCTGGCCATCCGAAAGCACCACCGCGCCGTTCTCAATAATGCCCCCGTTCTCACCCTTCTTGCTGCTCGAGATCGCGGTCCAAACCGTTGCGCCAGTAAAAATCACCTTGTCGGCCTTCGGCTGAACCCGAATCGCATTCGCGCCAAACGGATACCCCGGTAAGTCAGCGGGGGCATCAACTTTCTCCTCATCATCCTTGTCTTTCTCCGCAGCGGCTTTGCCGCTTCCAGGAGCCCGCGTGCCGCTCACGGCCAGCTCGCCGCTTGCCCCTCGCACCGTGCCGGTTGCAGAGTCACCAGTCAGCTTGAGCATCAGTTTATCGGCGGGCTCGGCAACACTTACTGAGAGTGTGCCCGTCGCCGCATCAAAGGTTGTATCGCTCGCCGTCACCGGCTTGCCCATTACCACAGCGGTCGCGCTGTATGCGGATTCTGACTTGGTGACCTCAAGAACAACAACCATTGGCGCGGGCAAATCAGCGCCGGTCATCGAGAGCGTCCACGTGCCCGAGGCCGGGTCTGGCTTTGAGTCGCCCTTGGCCGTGTCCTTACCGTCGCTGTCCTTCTTGTCCTTGCCCTCAGCCTCCTTTGCATCACCCGCTTTTTCCGCGGCCAGCTTTTCAGCCGCCCATGTCACTGCGGTGCCGCCTGTTGTAATGCCACTGCCGCTGAGCGTGATGCGACCGGAAGGATCCGTGCTGATCAGCCCTGACACCGACCACACACCAAGTGTGCCAAACGCATCGTGATCAAACACAAAGCTGATCCGGCCTTCGCCCATCACAGTGTTTCTTGCCTTGGTGCTGGGGCGCTTTGGCTCATCTGGTTTCTTGCCGCTCGGTTTCTTCTCTTCCGGCTTGGCATCAGGCGTGGCATCAGGCTTTACTTCAGGCTTGGCATCCGCCTTGGCATCCGCTGCTACTCCCTCGCCTTTGCCCGCCCCCGGTTTCACTTCGGCCGCACCATCCGGCTTGGCATCCGCTGCCGCCGCGGCTGTTGCTGCCGCGGCTGTTGGTGCCGTTGCCGGCGCGCCTGCTGCGCCTGGTGCGGCAGGCGCAGCAGCGCCATCGGCCGGGCCATCAGGTTTGGCCGCGGCATCCAAAGTCTTCGTCGCCTGCGGCGCGGGCCCACGAACCGTAATGCCTCCATCCTTGTCTATGACAAGCTCCAAATCACCCATTGAAGAAACCGGCTTGCCACCCTCAGCCGCTAGCCCAGTGTCGAGCGTAAAACCAAACGTGCCCTCAAGTTTCGTAGGCGGCACGGCCAGTTCATGCCGCTGCCCATCAACCCAAATCTCGCGAAACTTGGTCTTCTTGGCAAACACCGGCCCATCGGTGACAATAAAACTCGCCTGCTTGCCCGAATCAAGCGTGCCCAGCGTGCCAGCAACACCCAGCAGCTCCGCCGGTCGCGTCGTCAGCATCGCAAGCGCCGTTTGCTCACTCACCCCGCTGCGAATGGCCGTTCGCAGGTTCTCCATGAACTTGCCGCGGTCCTTCAATTTGGCCGTCGTCAAAATCGGCTTCTGCCCTGCCTGCTCCAGCCGCCGCAGATTTGTCGGGGCCTGTTCCCAGGTCATCAGGTCGCGAAGCTCAAGCGCTTCAAGCTCGCCAACGCCAGCCGCTTTGGGCTTCTCCGGAAAGTTCAGCGGCACCAGCAGCGGCAGCGCCGGCAAAGTGGCCGCACCCCGCTGGCCGCCAGTAAGCGCAGCGTTCACAGCATCAAGCCGGCGAAACTCAAGCCCGCTACCCAGGATGATCGCGGGCCGCCCAAACTCACGGGCAATCTTAATGACCCGAAGCGTCTCAAGCTCATTGCCGGAATCAAACACCAGCGTTGGCCCAACCATGCTGGTGCCCGGCCCCCGGTGCAGCGCCGCCAAAGCCGATGGTGGCGCAGCCACTTCACCGGCCGCCGGATTCGCCGCAAGCTTCGCTGACTCATAATCGGCATCAAGCATCGTCTGCCGAATCAGCGCGATAGAGCCCATCTGGCTGTCCGGGTAGCCGCCCCACTTTTCACTGCCCGCTCCTCCAGCCGTCTCCATGGCAATGGTCTGGTAGCAATCACGCCGAAACACCGGCGGCCGCGACATCGACACCTCACGCCCCGGCTTTGCCAGCGACACGACCGAGGCCGACCCGCGAAAGATCCCGCCCTTGGGTGAAATAGCCGCAGCGCCAAAGCCCATGCCCCGAAGCTGGCGGGCGGTGTTCTCATCAATTCCTATGCCATCAAGTGCCGACCGCTGCGGCGTGACCTTCTCCGACCAGTGCGTTGCTTTGGCCTCGGCGTTCGGGGCCGGCGCATCGACTTCGATGTACGGCTCAATAAACGTGGCGTAAATGTGCAGCCCCTGACAATCAATGATGCGGCCAACCGGCAGTGCCAGTAACTCGGCTGGCATCGGGGTGAGCGTGACGGCAACCGTGCTTGCACCCTTGTCATCGGCTGGCTTGGCGGGCTTGTCATCTGCCTTCGCATCCGGTTTCGCCGGTTCCTCGGCCACTGGTGTGCCCGTGACCGAGACAATCTTTCCGTTGCGAATCGTCAGTACCGCATCGCTGAGCGCTTTGCCGGGAGCAATGTGCACCACAGCGCGGACGAGCGCAAAGCTGGTTGGATCAGACCGGCGAACACCGTTGGTTGGCGGTACCAGCGGATCTGCCCCCACCTGGCCCGCCGCCGACATAATGGTAAACGGCAAGCAAAGAACCGAGGCGGCGACCGCCCCGGACACACCGTGGCGACCCAACGAACCGGCAGAATACAACTTGAGCATGTTCATTATTCCATCCCGGCGCTGCGGCGTGCCCTGAATTTGGTAATTTTCACCACGAATCATGCGCCCGACGATCCGGCCGCTGCCAGCAACCACCGCCCAGGGTGAACCAGCCGCCTTGGTCACGCGGCCACAACCGCCAGCAGCCGCGGCGGCCCCGGCCGATTGGCTCTATCACAAGATTGGCTGCGTCGCGGGGAGGGGGTTACCATCGGCCATGACCAGTGTTGACTCCGCCACACAGCCCCTGCCCCCCACTACTGCCGAGGCACAGGCCGCGATTGATGAAGTACGTGGCGCGTACAACCGCCTGACAACCGAGGTGCACAAGGTCATCGTCGGTCAGGATCAGGTTGTTGATCAGATTCTCATGGCCATTCTCTGCCGCGGGCACGCGCTGGTGGTGGGTGTTCCGGGGCTTGCTAAAACACTGCTCATCAACACAGTGGCCAAGTCGCTGAGCCTTGGCTTCTCGCGCGTGCAGTTCACGCCTGACCTCATGCCCTCTGACATTACCGGCACAGAAGTGATCGAAGAGGACAAAACCACCGGCTCTCGGCATCTGCGCTTCGTCAAAGGGCCCATCTTCGCCAACGTGATCCTGGCCGATGAAATCAACCGCACGCCGCCAAAGACGCAGGCCGCCCTGCTTGAAGCGATGCAGGAGCGCCAAGTCACCGTTGGTGGTGTGCAGCACCGCCTTCCCAAGCCATTCTTTGTACTGGCGACGCAGAACCCCATCGAGCAGGAAGGCACCTACCCGCTGCCCGAGGCCCAGTTGTACCGGTTCATGTACATGATCACAATCGGGTACCCAACGGCCGATGAGGAAATGCTCATCGTCAAACGCACCACCGGCGGCACACGGGCCGAGGTGCAGCCCGTGCTGGATGTTGAGCAGATCGAGCGCGTGCAGGAGCTGGTGCGGGCCCTGCCCGTGGCCGACCATGTCTATCGCTACGCCCTGCGCCTGGTGCGCGCCACTCGCGTGAAAGAACCAATGGATGGCGGCTTCGCGCGGCCCGCGCTGGTAACAAAATACGTGGGCGTGGGTGCGGGGCCCCGGGCCAGTGAATACATCATTTTGGCGGCCAAAGCTCGGGCGATTCTCAGCGGCTCTCCGACGGTGACCATTGAGCACATCCGGGCGATTGCCAAGCCTGTGCTGCGGCACCGCCTGCTGCTGAACTTTAATGCCGAGGCCGATGGCGTGACCTCCGACAACATCATCGATGCAATGCTGCGCGACCTGCCCGCGGATGGGGCGACCGCGGAAGAGCGAAAGATGATGGACACGGTGATGCGCTGAGGCAGCGAAATCGCCAAACAACTAAATGGCCAAATGGCCAAATGAAGGCATGAAAGCACTAGTGGAGTCCGATTGGTATCTCAGATGAACTGGCGCCGCTTAGCGGCCTTTGCCTTTGAGTCTGGCTTCGCGTCGGGCCAAAAACGCTGACAGCGTCGGGCCCAGCCAGTCGTGGGTGTCAATGGTCATCATGTCAAACCCGCAGCCGCGGGCGGCAGATTCAATTTGGGCGTGGTGCGCGGCCAATGCCTGAAGGTACGCATCGCGGATGCCCCGTGGGTCAACCTTGATCGTGGGTTCGCCTTCCATGCCTTCCAGCGGGATTTCATCAACAAACGCAAAGTCACGTTCGCGGCGATCAAGCACTTGCAGCAGCAGCAAATCATGCCCGCGAAAGCGCAGCCTGCTCATCGCATCGGTCACCTCTTGTGCATCCATGAACAAATCACTGATGATCACCACCAGCGATTTGTGCGTGACGTTGGCCAGAGCGCGATCAATCGCCCGCTGCAGGTTGGTCTGCTTGCTCTCTACTGGTTGGGTTGAGAGCATCGCCACAATCTGCCGCCAAGTGCCCGGCGATGAGCTTGGCCGCATCTGGCGGAGAACATCGTCGGCGTACACCGTCAGGCCCACGCGATCGCCCTGACGCAGGGCGATGTACCCCATCGCCGCGGCGGTAGCGGTAGCGTGATCAAACTTGCTCCAGTTGGTCCGTCCATCCGGGCTAGTTTTGCGGCCAACGCCGCTGGCCTCCTCAAACAGGCGTGAGCCATAGCCCATGGAGCCAGATGCATCAACCAACAGGAGCAAGTCAAGGTTGGTCTCTTGCTGGTACTGCTTCAGATGCAGCTTGTCTGTGCGGCCAAAGACCTTCCAATCCAGATGGCGAATGTCATCACCTTGCACATACGGCCGGTGCTGGGCAAACTCAACGGAAAAGCCCTGATACGGAGACCGGTGCGTGCCGCTGGTGACGCCCTCAACAATCATGCGCGCCCGAAGCTCAAGCGTGCCAAGGCGAGCAAGAGTTTGGGGGTGCAAATAAAGCGAAGCATCCTGCGCCGCCGCCGCGAGCGAGTCACCAGCACCCGCAATGGGCGAGGCGGGCGGCGAAGAGGATGGAGTAGCGCCGGACTCAGACATGGAAGCAGGGTACGCCATGGCGGGAATTGACCGCGAAAGGCAGAAAAAATACAAACGAGAAGCGGACAGTCCAGAATTGCCGCGATTCCGCCAAAAAACCAGCTGCAACGGCAGCCCACCCCAGTTAAGAGCGGTACCCGGTAGGGTACCGTGGGTAAGCGTGTTGACGATGTCAAAGAGTTCGCGCAGCAGAAAACCGAAGCGCTCGACGCTTGGTGTTTTAGGGGTTGGATCTCCTGGGGAAGTGCAACTTGTTGCCTACCCGAAGCTTCCTCTAAGAGCGGTACCCGGTAGGGTACCGTGGGTAAGCGTGTTGACGATGTCAAAGAGTTCGCGCAGCAGAAAACCGAAGCGCTCGACGCTTGGTATTCTAGGGATTGGATCTCCTGGGGACGTGCAACTTGT
>JBBRKQ010000066.1:0-22062 GCA_038231815.1 Phycisphaerales bacterium | reverse complement strand
GTGCTGCTGCACGGCCCACCGGGCTGCGGCAAAACGCTCATTGCCCGCGCGATTGCCAACGAGACGGATGCCAATTTTTTCAGCATTTCCGGTCCGGAGATCGTCCATAAGTTTTATGGCGAGTCGGAGGCTCATCTTCGCAAGATTTGGGATGAGGCCACCAAGAAGGGGCCCTCGATCATCTTCCTTGATGAGATTGATTCCATCGCGCCCAAACGTGAGAACACGCAGGGCGAGGTTGAGAAGCGCATTGTCGCGCAGTTGCTGGCCCTGATGGATGGGCTAAACCGCAAGGCCAACGTCATGGTCATCGCGGCTACCAATCTGCCGAACAATATCGATCCGGCGCTCCGCCGCCCTGGGCGGTTTGACCGTGAGATTGCCATGCCTATCCCTGACCGTGCTGCACGCCGGCACATTCTGGAGATTCACAGCCGCGGGATGCCGCTGTGTCAGAGTGGTGATCATCCGGTTGACCTGGAGCATATGGCGGACATCACCCACGGGTACGTGGGTGCTGATCTTGAAGCGCTTTGCCGCGAGTCTGCGATGGCAGCACTGCGAACGATCATGGGACAGATTGACTTCAAGCAGGCGAGCATCCCGTACGACACGCTGCAGCAGCTTGAGGTGACGGGAGAGCATTTCCTGCAGGCCTTCGGCGAGATCGAGCCATCGGCGATGCGCGAGGTGTTCGTTGAGACGCCGAACGTGAAGTGGGACGATATCGGCGGGCTGGCGGATGCCAAGCAGAAGATCATCGAAGCGGTGGAATGGCCGCTCAAGCACAAGTCCGTGTTTGATGCGGCGGGCATCAAGGCTGCCAAGGGCATTTTGCTGGTTGGCCCTCCGGGGGTGGGCAAGACCATGCTGGCCAAGGCGGTGGCGCACGAAAGCCAAGCGAACTTTATTTCGGTGAAGGGTCCGGAACTGATCAGTAAGTTTGTTGGCGATTCGGAGAAGCAGGTGAGGGAGATCTTCCGCAAAGCACGGCGAGCTTCGCCGTGTATTATCTTCTTTGATGAGATTGATGCGGTGATTCCGAATCGGTCAAGTGCAACAGATAACCCGGTGGCCAATCGTGTGCTGTCGCAGTTTTTGGCAGAGCTTGACGGGGTGGAAGAGTTAAATGGTGTGCTGGTACTTGGCGCGACCAATCGGCTTGACATGCTTGATGCCGCGATGGTCCGGCCGGGTCGGTTTGATCACGTCGTGGAGCTTGGCGCGCCAGATGAGAAGAGCCGCGAGTCAATCTATGCAATTCACCTTCGCGGGAAGCCGATCGATGGCCGCATCAATCCGGCCGATCTTGCCCGACGGTCACCGGGTGCTTCTGGTGCGCAGATCGCAGGAGTGGTGCAAAAGGCGGCAATGCTGGCCGTGCGACGCGCGGTCGCGGCGAAACTCAAAGATAACCTTGAAAACCCACTGGTGATTGTGCTACCTGCCGACTTTGATGCGGCGCTTCACGATGAGTTTGGCGAATAGACGGTCAGACGGTACCGCCAGTAGCGCATCGGGTCGCTGTGCGATGGTCCAGCGCAGCGCACAACACGCCCAAAGGAGCGGTTGAATTGTGGCTGGAATGCTGCCGCGGATATTGGTGTGCAAAGACGGATGGCCGAGACTCTGTCGAATTACTCGGCCAGTTTTCCGCTGGCGAGCGCTTCGTAGCGGTCGCTGGCGGCCTTCCAGTCCAGCACGTTCCACCAGCCGCTGAGGTACTCGACTCGCTTATTCTGGTGCTTCAGGTAGTAAGCGTGCTCCCATACATCGTTGCCGAAGACCGGCAGCATGCCTGTGGCCAGCGGCGTGTCCTGATTGGGTGTGGTGCGAATATCCAGCTGGTGCCCGTTCTTGGGGTCGCAGACGAGCCAGACCCAGCCGGAGCCGAAGACCTTCAGCCCGGCATCGGCAAATTCTGCCTTGAACTTATCCAGCGTGTCCCAGCGTCTGCCCATGAGATCCATGAGCTTGCCTGATGGCCCGTTGGGGCCGCCTTTTTTGAGCATTGACCAGAAGAGTGTGTGGTTGTAGTGCCCGCCCCCGTTGTTGCGGACCATCATGCTGGTGGGTGAGGGCATTTTCTCATAGCCGCGGAGCAGCTCGCCGATGGACATTTTCGCGAAATCGGGCAGACCAACCAAGGCCTTGTTCAGATTGGTGACGTACGCCGCGTGGTGCTTGCCATGGTGAATCTCCATCGTTTTGGCATCGATGAAGGGTTCGAGGGCATCAAAGGCGTATGGCAGCGGCGCCAGCGTGAACGGACCGGCGGGGGCGGGTGGCGCTGCGGGACTGCCAGCGGCCGGCAGGGCCGGTGCGGCAGGCTTGGCGGGGGCTGTGGGGCTTGCGGGCTGGTGGAGCAGGCGTGCGGATGCCGTGCTCAGGCCAGCGGCGGTGAGGGCGACTGCCGCGGCGGCTGAGGTAGCGAATTCGCGACGAGACAGTGAACCATCAGAGGCTGTGGATTGGTCGTGCGCCATAGTCATGCTCCGTGAAGTCACCGCCCGGGAGATGTGGCAGACCACAAGGCGTGCCAATCTATCCGAGCAATCGTGAGATACAACGGTAGTCGTAAGCGGACTTGGGCGGAAACTAAATCGAATTGGTGATGGTGCGAATGGTGCGACCCCGCCAAAAAAGCGAAAAGCAAGGCGACGCGATGCCGCCGACTGGCGGCTGCATCTGGGACATAAAAAAAGCCCGGTGATGATTCACCGGGCTTGGGTATGGACAGATAAAATTGACGGCCAGTGCGAATCCCGGATGGCTTTACAGCGTTCGCTTAATCTCAACCTTCTTGTAACACTCCAACACGTCGCCTTCCTTGATGTCGTCGTAGCCGACGATCTTCATGCCGCACTCCATGTTGGCCTTGACCTCTTTAGCATCGTCCTTGAAGCGTTTGAGCTGCTCAAGAATGCGATCGTTAACGATGACCACACCGTTGCGGGTGACGCGAATGAGGGCGTCGCGCTGGACTTGGCCGTCGGTGACGTAGCAACCCGCGATGGTGCCGACACGAGAGACACTAAAGACCTTACGAACCTCGGCGTGGCCCAGGATTTCCTGGCGGATCTCGGGCTCAAGCAGGCCGCTGGCGGCTTTCTTGACGTCCTCGGTGATGTCGTAGATGACTTGGTACGTGCGGATCTCAACGCTCTTTTGCTCAGCCAGGCCGCGTGCCTTGCTCGAGGGGATGACGTTAAAGCCGACGATAACAGCCTTACTGGCCTGAGCCAACTGGACGTCAGACTCGTTGATGCCGCCGACTGCGGCGTGCAGGACCCGGATCTTGACCTCATCGGTCGAGAGCCGCTCAACTTCGTTCTGGATGACGTCGACGGAGCCTTGTACATCGGCCTTTAGGACGATGAGAATTTCCTTGACGGCGGCGTCCTTCATCTGGCCAAGCAGGCTGTCCAAGGTAACCTTGGGCTGCTGCAGATGCTCCTCACGCTCACGCATGCGGCGGCCATCGGCGGCTTCCTCAGCCTGACGCAGCGTGGCGGTCACAAAGAACGGATCACCCGCATCGGGAACCTGATCCATACCCGAGATAACCACCGGCATGGATGGCCCGGCGACCTTGATGCGCTTGCCCTGATCGTCTGCGATGTCGCGGACGCGGCCAAAGGCGCGGCCGACGACGATGAAGTCACCAACCTTCAGTTCGCCTTCCTGAATCAGTACGGTGGCCAACGGGCCGCGGCCCTCATCACGGGCGGCCTCAACCACACGGCCGCGGGCGCTGCCGCCAAAGCCGGCCTTGAGCTCCAGAACCTGAGCCTGGAGATCCAAGGTTTCGAGCAGTTCCTTGATGCCATCGCCACGGACTGCGGAGGTTTTAACCAGTTCGGTGCTGCCGCCCCATTCCTGGGGAGACAGATCCTGCTCTGCAAGCTGGCCGAAGATCTTCTGGATCTGCGACTCGGTGGCCTGTGGGGAGTCGATCTTGTTTAGGGCGATGACGATCGGCACCTTGGCGGCCTTGGCGTGGTTGATCGACTCAATGGTCTGCGGCATAACGCCGTCGGCCGCGGAGACAACCAGCACGATGATGTCCGTCAGGTTCGCGCCGCGGGCACGCATCTCGGTGAAGGCCTGGTGGCCGGGGGTGTCTAGGAAGACAATGTGCTTGGTCTCATCGTTGATATCAACCGAGACGCGGAAAGCACTGGTCTTCTGGGTGATGCCACCGGCTTCGCATGCGGCGACGTTGGTGCGGCGGATCTTGTCCAGCAGCGAGGTCTTGCCATGGTCGACGTGACCCATGATGGTGACAACGGGCGGACGGGGGCGGACGTCGATCTGGGCGCGATCAACAAACACGGAGGAGACTTCTTCTTCAGCAGTCTTCTTGGTGACGACTTCAAGCTCAAGATCAAAGTCGATCATGATTTCCTGAGCGCGTACCGGGTCAATCGCCACGTTGACGGTGGCGATGATGCCCTGGAGGAAGAGCTTCTTGATGATCTCTGATGCGCGGACGCCGGAGGCCTCGGCGAGTTCCTTGATGGTAAATGGCGCTTCGATTTGCACCTTACCGGAAGTTTCCTGATCAAGGTTGCTGCCTGCCACACCCTCACGGGCGCGCAATTCGCGGCGACGCTGCTTGAGATAACCGCCGGCCCTGGCCAAGCGTTCTTCACGCTCGACGAGGTCCTGCGCGCGAAAGACGCCGGAGTTGGGGACTTCCTCGCCACCTTTATTGCGCTTGTTGCGGCCGGCTGCCGGATCGGGGCCAACGGTGCGACGGTCATTGCGACGGGGCGTGCGATCAGCACCGCCCACGCTCGGGCGAACACCGCCACCGACCGATGGTCCGCGGTTACCAAGCCCGGTACGGGCCGGGCGCGGCGTGGTGACGGGTTCGGCTGCCTCGACACGGATGACCTTGGGGCCAGTGAGCTTGACTTGCTGTTTGACCAGAACCGTACCGGCGGGCGCAACGCTCTTGGGCCGGGATGGAACGTTCACTGGTGCGGGCGTGACACCGCGCGGGTAACGGGATGGCAACTCGATGCGAGTTCCCGGCAGTGCGGGGGTGGTTCCGGGAACAACAAGCTCAACCGGGGCGGCTGCCCCACCATCAGATGGTGGTGCGGCTTCTTGCGAAGCAGGCTTGGCTGCGGTTGCTGCTGTTTCGAGGTCCGGGACTGGTTCGGTGGCGGGCGCTGGGGCTGGGGATGTGGCTGGGGCTGTGACTGGGACTCGCCCAATCGGGCCGATGACCTGCGGCACGTGGGCCGGGCGGTTCGTGCCGGCGAGCGGATCGGTCGTACTAAAGAAGTTGTTTCGGCGAACCGGCGTGGCTGCTGGCGCGGGCGGAGTCGGGGCCGGTGAGGTTGGCGCGACGGGTGCGCGGTACGTCGGGCGACCGGGCGGTGGCGCGTGGGGTGCCGCAGCGCGGCTGATGACCTGCGGACCGCTGATTGAGGAGGAGGCGGGAGCTGGTTTGAACTCGATAGAGGCCGGTGCTGGTCGGGGTGCGGGCTCAACCTTCGCGACGACTTCGGGCTTGCCAGCAGCTGGTTTGGCGGCAGCCAGCTTTGCAGCGTGCGAAGCACCGAGGTGTTCTCCATTTGTGCCAGCGGTGGAAGCGGGCGCAGCTGCGCTGGCGGTCTGGGCAGTTTCGGCGGTTTGGGCAGTGGGCGCTGTCGCAGCAGCGTCGGCATGGGCCGCGTGCTCCGCATCGGCGTGATCATCGTGCTTGCCGCCGTCTGCAGCCTTGGCCGTTTTGCGGCGAGCTTTGTTCTTGACGGTTTCGACGTCGATGTGCGCGCTGGTTTCAACAGCGGTGCCGCCGCCGGAAGCAGAGGAAGCGAACCACTCGCGGATGCTTGCTTCAAGGCCTGCTTTTACGGGAGACATGTGCGTCTTCACCGTTTCGACAGGAACACCCTCGGCGATGCATTTGTCAATGATCGCCTTCGATGTGATTCCAATTTCCTTCGCAAGATCGAAAATACGTTTGGCCAAGCCGAGCTCCAAAAACCAACAGAAAACCATCCGGTCCGGACATTCCCCACGCCACCCTGCCTGATCCCACTCCCACACTTCCAGCAATCTCTCACAGAGCCGGTTTTACCTGCAAACCGAACTCCGCAACCAACTATACCACCAAAACCCAACCAGATTGTGCGATGACTTCAAAGGTCTCCGCGATTTCTGGTTGGAGGGCCCACCGGATTACGGAACCGGCCAAGCCCGATCAAACTGCAAACACAAGGTCATCCACCGAGAATGTTCGCGGCCCGCTGATCATCTGTGGGCGGAACAACCGCGTCCGGGCTGCCATCTGCCGCGGGAATTTCACCTGCGGCCAGGTCAAGCGTTCCGCCGGATTCAAGGAGCTTGCGGCCAGCTTCCTCATCAGCCCGGCGCTTGGCTTCGGAAGCCTCTTTGTCAATCTGCTGCTGGACAGCCACCTCTTTGGCCTTGACCGAGGAGATCTCGACGACATTGTCTGCCAGCACTTGGTCGATGGCCAGTTCGGTCATCAGTACTTCAGCGCCGACCTCCTCAACATCAAACACGCTGACCATGCCCAGGGCGGCAAGTTTGTCGAGGTGCTGCTCGGTGATTCCTTCGATGGCCTGCAGGGTCTGGCTCATGATCTCCAGGCCCTTGTTAAACTCACCGGGGGTCAGGATGTCAACATCCCAGCCAGTCAGGCGGGCGGCGAGGCGAACATTCTGGCCGCGCTTGCCGATGGCCAGAGAAAGCTGGTCATCACGAACGACGACCGTGGCCCGGCCAAGCTCAAAGCAGAGGGAGATTTCGGAGACTTCGGCGGGCTTTAGGGCATTGCCGATCAGGATCTGGCTGGACTCATTCCAGCGGACGATGTCGATTTTCTCGCCGTTGAGCTCATCGACGATGTTCTTGATGCGGCTGCCGCGGACGCCGACGCAAGCGCCAACGGGGTCTACCTTTCTGTCAACGCTGGCCACGGCCAGCTTGGTGCGGAAGCCGGGCTCGCGGGCCATGGCTTTGATTTCGATGATCTTGTCGGCGACTTCGGGGACTTCGACTTCGAAAAGGCGTTTGATGAAGTCGGGGTGGGCGCGAGACAGCACGATCTTGACCTGGCTGCCAGCCTCGCGAACATCGAGCACAAGGCAGCGGACGCGGTCGCCGGGCTGGAACTGTTCGCCGGGGATCTGCTCGGTGCGGGGCATGAAGGCTTCAGCGCGATCGACGGTGACGGAGAGTGCTCCGCCGTCATACCGCTGCACCTGGCCGGTGACAATATCGCCGACGCGCTTAGTGAACTCTGAGAGCAGGCTGGTCCGCTCATCATCACGGAAGCCCTGGATCATGACCTGCTTGAACGTCTGGCCGGCGATGCGGCCAAGCTCGGCTGGAGACAGCTCAAGCGGGGCATCGTGGCGGTACATGCGAATCTCACCAGTAAGCTGGTCAATTTCGCAGCGAAATTCTTCAACATCCAGCGTGCTGTAGTGCTTGCGGGCGGCTGAAACCATGGCCCGCTCCAGGACTTTGAGAAGCTGCGACCGCTCAACCTTTCGCTCGCGGGCGATGGCGTCGAGCAGGCGGAGCATTTCGATTCCGGCGTTGGCGGCTTCTTTTTCTTTACTTGCCATGATGTCGATCCTCTGACTTCAAATTTCTAAGCAGGACTTTCGGGATTACGAGTTGTTCAAAGCTTTACACAAACCACTGCGAAACTGCGCACAAACACACCCCACTACCACCTCAAAGCCCCCCCCGCCCCGAGGGAATAACAAACCACCCGGCCGCATTCTGGCCTAGGACACCCGCCCTGAAAACAGGGGGCTGACCGGACAAGAAGGCGGACCAAGCTTCGGACTCGCTGATAACGATTGGCTCGTCAGGAGCAGACCCGAACTCGCTCGGTCGGAAACCGATAATAGGCCGGTCCCGGGCCTTGGCGGGCACATCGGACGCCTCATACTGGCCTGTGGCGTCCACTCTCGGAAATCCCGTAGTGGCCGCAGCACCGCTACCGTTGCGGCGTGTCGCAATTCGGTTCTCGCATCTCGGGTGATGATGGCAACGTGCTGGTGATCCACCTGCCCACACGGTTTACCGATGAATGGCTCAACCACATTCGCCACGAGGTTGAGACCCGCCTGCCACCGATGCAGGGGGCGGGGCTGGTGCTTGATTTCTCAGCCGTGACGATCATCAACTCGCTGGGCATCACGTGCATGCTCAATTTGGATGAACGGTGCAGGCTGGCCGGGGCCAAAATGGTTCTGGCGGCGGTGCCCCCCGCAACCATGGAGTTTTTACGCCGGGTAAAGCTGGATAAAAAGTTCCTGACCGCAGCAACGATTGAAGATGGGGTCGCGCGGTTTGCGATGAAGTAGGGGGTGCGGGTGGTCGGGCGGAGTTGCTGCCAAGCCCGCCCGGCTCGGGCGTGTTGCCTTCGCCTGGCCCGTTGTTTCAGACATTTGTCATTAATTCTGGGCACGCCCTTGCGGGCCGAGAATTTTCGCAGGTGGTGGTGTAATGCGGCACCAAGTCGCGCCAACTCCGCCCCCTGCAACCTCCCCAGACTTGGGCATGAGCGTCAGCCGCTCGATAACACCGCGATGAGCTGTACGCAAGCACCTCACACAGGACCATGCAGGCAGACAACTGCGCTTGAATAAATGTAACTCTTCACCCGTACGCCACAACATCCCGCACCCCGCTTTTCATCACGGCGCGGTGGAGGTAGATTGTTTGCAGGACAGATCCGGCACCAGTCACCCGGCTCACCGCCACCGCTACGCGGTGCGGGCTCGGGGTGGCCGGCAAACCTCGGGTGCCGCTGCCGCGGCGACCCGAGTCAGTTAACCTCCATCGCGCCGCGATGAAACGCAAGACCTGAGCTGCGGGACCCGCCCTCACACTGGATTGGGTTGAAGAGATACTAGGAGAGTTGCTAAATCAAATCGCGGCAGGTGGAATGCGGCGCTCAACTTCCCAACTATCGCTGCCAACAAGTCACCAACGACAGTCCGGAAAACATCATACCAATCAGCCCAAACCCCCCGACAGTGCGACGAGTTGATCTTGGAAATAATTCAGGTGAGAAACTATTCCAAAAACAATACACTGAGATTGCTAAAAGCACTAAGAAAAAAGGATACGCCACAATCGCGACCATTAGCTGATGCCGGTCATGCCTGCGACAAGTCTCGTCGGGTTCAGCGATTAATTCGGTGGCACTTGGGTATTTTAAGAACTTCCACCCGAACAGGAAGGTGGAACCGATGCTGATAACAAAGCAGAGGACAGACACTAATAATATATTAGACTTTAAATAATCGTCTACTGCTTGGGCGAAAGAAAAGCATAGTTCCATTTCTGTGCTCCTAAAACCTCTACTATCTAGGAACGGGGGACAGACTTCAAGACTGTAACCACCGCGCGGTAAATGTTGCATCGTACACGCGCGTCGTGAAACTGCGAGACAATTTGTTGTCGAACGCCCTGAAGATACTCGCAATTCGATCTGCCGTTCATTTCTTGGTAACCAGCGTTCAGCCCAATTTCAGCGTTGACAAGCATGACTTGTTTAGCGGCGCTAGCGACGACTCCTGCGGCTTTTCCTACCGGACCGAAGGCCTGAATCGCAATCTCACATCCAGAAGAAATCGCCATTGGATAGTCACCTTCATGTAATGATAAAATCATGTCTTTTACGGAAAACCCATTGCCCGCAACGCCGCAAAACTTTCCCATTCGTGTCCAAGCTCTCGCGCTCTTTAAATTCCCGGCGAGCTTGTCGCTGATCTGGCCTAGTATCTGACCATGAAAGTGCTTTGTGAGCAACGTAAGATCTTTAGCAAAGATGAACCGTTGTCCAGCAGCAAGAGATTTAGCCTGGTTCGAACACTCTTCGGCACCGCTTGAAGCCAGCGTTTCGAGTAATGGGGTCACCGGTGAAACCAAGTCGTCGATGCTAGGGACTTTCGAACACGCATTTCCTACTGCACCGTCAACCGCCTTTATTTTATCGAGGCCCTCCATCATTTCTGTACAAGGCGGAAACTCAGGTGCACACTCCTGACAGGTCGCGAGCCCCAGCGGATCAAAGCTGCGTACAGGGGAACTTTTGACATATTGATAGAGCGATGCTCCATCCACATACCCCGCCGGGTCCCTCTCCAACCACCTCCCCAGCAGCGGCGAGTAGTTTCTAAACCGCACCGTGTACAGCGAGGTCTCCTCGTTGAACACGTACCCGCAGTACCCGATGTCCAGCCGCGGGCCTCCGGATGCAGCGCGGTTGTCGCCCAGCCAGCCGGCCTGCACCGCAGAGCCTTCGCCTTCTTGGTTGTACACGAAGTCCGCATCCGCCGCATCAATCACACCGTCGCGGTTCATGTCGTAGTCGGCGTTGTACGCGGTGTTTGCCGTGCCGATGCCTTTGTACGAGCTCACCGTGGTTGCATCGTTAATGTCCGCCCCGCCGTACCCATCAACATCCGCGGCGGTGCGGAAGGTGGCGATGCCGTACGGCGAGTAGCCGATGCGGTCGGCAGGCGCCGACACGCCCGGGCCAAGGATGGCCACCACGCTGAACTGCGCATCGGTCAGGGCTGGTGGTGAGGTAGCGATGCCTGTGTCCGCATCCGCCCAAAGCCCACTTCCTTTCCGCCGCGGGGCGACGGGGGAGCGCGTGCCTGGTTCGCCGGTGGCGGGCAGCCCGTGGGTTGCGCCAGCCGGGCGATGGTGACCATCTCTGCTGCGGCGTGCTGGATGGGGTGCGGTGTTCATGGCAGATCGGCACAAACAGATATCGTGGGGCGGAGTGTACCCTGCCCCTCACGCGGCGGAAAACACTGGGTGGGTTGGCGTCTCGAGCTGGCGGCGCTGCGTCTGGGAGCAGGGGCAGGGAGCCCGCCGCGAAGCCATTTTTTGTTTCGGTTTCCGTTGTTTTCCACTCGTTTTCAATCCTCATCCGCCCGCAACTTTGACACTACCGTGAAATCTTCCAGCGTGCTGGTGTCTTGCGTGATCTTCTCTACTCCCGCCGCCACATCGCGCAGCAGGCGGCGCATGATTTTGCCTGAGCGGGTCTTTGGCAGTGCATCTGTAAACCGGATTTGGTCCGGCTGGGCCAACGGGCCCACTTCTTTTCGCACGTGCAGGCTCAGTTCTTTGCGGAGCTCTTCGCCCGGCTGCTTGCCCGGGTTTTTGGCGTACCACGTGCCCCGGAGTGTGACGAAGGCGCAGATGGCGCTGCCTTTGATCTCGTGTGGATAGCCCACCACGGCGGCCTCGGCCACGTAGGGGTGGCTCACCATTGCGGACTCCACTTCCATGGTTCCCAGCAGGTGGCCAGAGACCTTGATCACGTCATCAATGCGGCCCTGAATCCAAAAGTAGCCATCCTCATCTCTGCGTGAACCATCGGCCGAGAAGTAGAAGGGCGTTCCGGTTGCCGGGTCTTTGATTCGGCCCCAGTAGCTGCTCACAAACCGGTCGCGGTTGCCGTATACGCCGCGGAGCATACCCGGCCAGGGCTTGCGAATCACAAACAGCCCGCCCTTGTTGGCCCCAACTTCCTGTCCGGCCTCGTTTACCACCGCGGCATCAATGCCCAGCATTGGCACGGTACACGAGCCTGGCTTGGTTGCAATTGCTCCGGGCAGCGGCGTGCAGACATGCCCGCCAGTCTCGGTTTGCCAATAGGTGTCCACAATGGGCAATATGTCGCGGCCGATGTGCTTGTGGTACCACATCCATGCCTCAGGGTTGATCGGCTCGCCAACGGTTCCGAGCAGTTTCAGGCTTGAGAGGTTGTGTTTGGCGGGGAACTCATCGCCCCATTTCATAAAGGTGCGAATCGCTGTTGGTGCCGTATAAAAGTGTGTGACCTTGTGCCGCTCGATGATGTCCCAGAAGCGGTCCAGCGCCGGGAAGTTGGGAGCGCCCTCGTACATGAGCGTGGGAATGCGGTTCATCAGTGGGCCATACAGCACATAGCTGTGCCCCGTCACCCAGCCAATATCTGCCGAGCACCAGAACATTTGCTTTGTGTCGGGGAACAGGTTAAAGGTCAGCCGTGCGCTCATGCCCACAAAGGCCAAATAGCCCGCTGTGGTGTGCAAAATGCCCTTAGGTTTGCCGGTTGAGCCGCTGGTGTACAGCAGGAACATCATGTCCTCGCTGTCCATTTCTGCGCACGGGCACGCATCGGATGCGGTGGCCGATAAATCATGCCACCAGTGAAACCGCGTCGGGCAGCCACGCATGCTCGCAAGCCGGTCGCCAGTGACAAAGCACTGCTCGGCCGGGACGTGGTTTGTCCGCCGCACCACCAGCACATGGTTGATGATGTGCCCCCGATTGGCCAATTGGTCGATGGACTCCTCAACGTTCTTTTGCAGGGCCACCACCTCGCCACGGCGGTATCCACCATCGGCCGTGATAATGATGCGGCTGTCCGCATCAATCACACGCTCGGTGATGGAGTGGGGGGCAAAGCCGCCAAAGATCACCGAATGTGCCGCCCCAATTCGTGCGCACGCCAGCATCGCATACGCCAGTTCGGGGATCATCGGCATATACACCGTGACGACATCCCCCTTCTTTACCCCCATCGCCTTCAGCGAACTGGCCATCTTGCTCACCTCCCGCTGCAACGCGCGGTAGGTGATGTTGATGACCTCCGGCTTGCCGCCGACCATCTGCTCACCCTCCCACACAATCGCCACCTGGTCGCCGAATCCATCCTGTACGTGCCTGTCAACAGCGTTGTAGCACGCGTTTATTTTGCCACCGACAAACCACTTCGCATCCGGGGCGTTCCATTCCAGCACGCGCTTGTAGTTTGCAAACCATTTCAGGTTCTTCGCCTCGTTGCCCCAAAACGTCTCCGGATCCTCGATCGACTTTTTGTGCAGTTCCTGATATTCAGCAAGTGAGCCAATGTGCCAGTGTTCAAACCCCAGTGACCCGGCCGTCTGCGGCGGAAACTTGCGATTTTCAACCAGGGTCGAGGAGATATCTCCATCATTTGCGCCCGAGGCGGTACCGGCAGAAGCAGATCCAGCAGCGGACGAATTCAGTTCGGACAAGGCAAGCTCCTGAGCATGTGCAAGAAACCACCGCGATGAAGAGCCCAAGCGAATTGGGCCAGCCAAACCCGCGGCACCAGATTGGTTACCGCGTAGTTGTATTGTGGCACCCACCACAGTGAAATGCAACCGCGTGCGCAGCTTCTGCGTGAGATTCATGAGCATTCATCGGCGCGAGCGGTGCTCTGGCTTTGGGCCTGCTGCTGCGTGTTTCCGAGATTCGGCCGTCTTTGCTCTCGCATCGCCCCGGGTCGGATGACTGATCAAGTTGCCCTTTCGTTGCCACCCCGACGCTGGAGTGGCTCGATATGTCGCCATGCAGATCTATACTTGCCCATGCCCGACGTATCTGTTCTCGAGACCTTCCCCACCCCTTCGGCAGCGCCCTTTGTCATTGAGCACATCTCCGACGAATTCACCAGCGTCTGCCCCAAAACCGGCCATCCCGACTTTGGCAGTATGACGCTTCGTTACAGCCCCTCGCCCGCTGGCACTGCCGCGGGCGATTCCAAGGGCTGCATCGAGTTGAAGTCTCTGAAAATGTACTACCAGTCCTTTCGCAACGAAGGGATTTATTACGAGGCGGTGACCAACCGCATCCGTGATGATTTAGCGCATGCGACCCAGCCGATTTGGCTGCAAATCATCGCAAACTGGAAGGGCCGGGGCGGGATTCGCTCGGTCATTCGGGCTGAATTTGGGCCAGTGCCAGCGGAATGGAAAACGCTGGTCTGAATCCGTTTGGAATAGTCCCCCGATTACACATAGAATGATCGTCGCGCGGCTCGGGCGTTTGTCCGAGCCGTGCTTGTTTATCGGTATCGTTTCAATCATGCGTTCGGTTTTTCTCCCTCACGGTCTTTACCGTACTCACCCGTATCGCCTCCTAAGGAGCTTTGCATGTCCCGTTCGAGTCAGTCTTCTGCCGCGTGTTTGCTGATGGGTCTCGCCCTGTCGGTTCCTTCGGTCTTGAGCATGTCCGCCCCTGTGGCGATGGCCAAACCGGCCACTCCGGCGCCGGTTGCGCCCGTTGCCCCCGTTGCGCCCGTTGCCCCCGCCACACCAGCTGCACCAACCGCACCAGCTGCACCAACCGCCCCGGCAGCACCAACCGCTCCCAACGCTCCGACAGCGCCGAGCGCTCCGGCCAAGGAAGACAAGCCGGCGGCTCCCGCCGCGCCGGCCAAGCCCGTTGTTAAGTTGATCGAGCCCGGCGCCGAGCCGCGCAAGGTTCTTCGCTACAAGCTGACCAAGGGTACTGAGCAGCTGATTGACAACACCACCGACATGGCCCAGACCATGGCGATTGGTGAAATGAAGCAGCCCACGATGGAGCTGCCCACCATGACCATTAACATGAAGGTCAAGGTTGTTGACATCAAGGACGGCATCGCCACCATCACCGCTGACATCGCCGGTAACGAAATCGTCGGCAAAGATGGCGGCAATCCGATGATGGTCACCATGATGAAGGGCGCCTTTGACGGCATGACCGGCACCTCGCTGACCGTCACAATGTCCGATCGAGGCGAGATCGTCGCCGGTGAGATTAAAGTTCCCGATGGCGCTGATCCCATGATCCGCCAGCAGCTCGAGTCCATCCAGCAGTCGCTCAGCCAGTTGGCCCTGCCCCTGCCGCAGGAGCCAATCGGTCAGGGCGCTCTGTGGACAGTGACCTCCAGCATGAACACCGGCGGCATCGACCAGGTCGTCGTCTACACCGTTGCGGTTGAAAAGATCGATGGCGATCAGGTCACCCTCAAGACCACCATCAACAGCGAGGCTGGCAAGCAAGAAGCCAAGCTCCCCAACATGCCGCCCGGCATGAAGGCAGAGTTGCAGTCTCTCAAGATGATCGGCACTGGAACGCAAACCTCCACGCTGAATATGCCTCTGCCCGCGGCCGCCCTGAGCGATGCGACGACCGATGTCGTTATGGTTGTTGATGTACCAGGCAACCCCGCTGGCCCGCAGGAAATGAGCCAGAACATCCGCACCAAGCTGAGCATCGCCCCCGGCAGCATTAAGCCAGCAGCCAAGCCCGAAGCAAAGCCCGCAGACGCCCCCGCGGCGGTGCCTGCAGCAGCACCCGCTCCGGCTCCGGCACCGGCACCAGCCCCGGCCACTGAGCCCAAGAAGTAAGACCCCATTGCCAGAGATTTGTGATTGATCTCTGGATTGATGACAACAGTTCACGTAAACCCCGGCCACGCGCCGGGGTTTTTTATGCGCTCGGTTTGCGAATCCGCTGCGACGGCCGTTACAGGGATTTTTCCGCAAAATTGTACTTCCCTCGGCTTGCGATCGAATTTGCACGCATTGCTTGCTTGATGGGCATGCCGGGACAAAGCGAGTCCCCGGTCCGCAGTTGACAATATGGAATGAGCATGTTGCATTTGTGCGCTGGTTGGCTGCAAGTTCCACCCGGCCCGAGGGCTTCGTGTCACTGCTTGCTCGTGGGAAGCCCCGGTCGCTACGCGCTCATTGACACCGGAATTGGGCTGCGCGATATCGCAGATCCGGAGGGCCGCATCGGCATGCAAGCAATCACCGAGGCAGGTTTTCAGTTCAACGCTGAGGATACCGCCGCCCGCCTTATTCAAGCACATGGCATTGATCTTGCTGAGGTTACGGATTTGGTGCTCACGCATCTCGATCCTGATCATGCAGGCGGCATCGCTGACTTTCCAACGGCAATAGTTCACGTCTCCGCCGAGGAGTTCACGGCGGCTCACTCGGGAGACTGCCGGTATCGTCCATGTCAATGGAACCACCAACCAGTTTGGCAAGCTCACAAGCCATCCGCCGAGCGGTGGTTCGGTTTTGAAGCACGCCGAATCCCGTGCGGCCTCGATGTTCAAGTCCTGCTCATCCCGCTTTTTGGGCACACGCTCGGCCACTGCGGCGTTGCGATCGGCAGTCAGAACGGTTGGGTGCTGCACGTGGGAGATGCGTATTACCTTCGTGCCGAACTGGCCGAGCCGGAGCATCCCGTTGGTCAGCTCGCGACCCTTCGGGCCGCCAATAACGAGCAGCGGCTCGCTGCACTTGAGAGCATCAGAGCGCTGCTTCGCGACCACGGCCCCGCGGTGCAGGTCATGGGTTACCACGACACGCTTGAGCTGCCGGAACAGTGCAAGCAATAACATAGAGCTTCGCTGCAGCCCGGTTGTGCGGCCTCTTGCCGCAAGAATTGCCAGTCACCAGCATGCCGCCTCAGCCGCCCCGACGCACCATGCCCTGCACGATATTGACGATCATCACATCCGCGATATCACGTAAGAATGCTGTGAAATCCACCGCCGCGGTTTCGCCTGCCTTATCGCTAATGACCCGCAGCACCGCCAGCGGCACCTCGTCATCATGGCAAACCTGCGCCACCGCCGCACCTTCCATCTCCACCGCCAGCGAGCCCGGCAACCGACGTTTGATTTCAGCACGTCTCTGACCGCAGCTTATGAACTGGTCGCCGGTGGCAATGCCGCCCCGCCAAACCTGCGGCGGGCGCGTGATCATGCCGTAGTTTCCAAGAACTCCTGGTGCGATGCAGCCGGCTATTTCTGTGCGCACAAACGCGTCCGCTGCCGCGTGCAACCGGTCAGACAATGCGCCATCCGCATCAAGATGCGTTCGAACCGTCAGTGGAATCTGCATCGGGGCGAATAGTGGGGAGGCATCAAGGTCATGCTGCCATAGTGCATTGGCAACCACCACATCGCCCACCTCCAGCCTGTCATCAACTGCACCGGCAACACCCACAAACACCACGCCCTCTGGCGGCTTGCCGGTTGCGGTGATGCAGTACGCGCTCGCTCGCGCCGCAGTGCTGGCGGCGGCAACCTTGCCCCATCGCGAGAAAACAACTAAAACTTGCCTTCCGTATAGTGTGCCCACGGTCATCACCCGTCCGGCTACCACTACTTCGTGGGCAAGCGCTACCCGCGAGGCGAGCAGGCCAACTTCATCTTCCATCGCGCCGAGAATGATGAGCATGGCGGGGGGCTAAAAAAGGGTGAGTGAGCAGCGCGTGGCGGCCACGGGCGAATGGTCCGAAAATCTGAAGCCGACAACAAGGCAAGGCAGGGCAGGGCACGGCAAAGCAGGGCAAGCACATGGTAATCGCCAATTTCATGCCGCAAGCCGATCCGGCGGCAGTATTACTTTTTCCGACCCTCGTCGCCCAAAACGGTTCATTCCAGATCATGTGCGGTTCTTGCGCGTCTTCGAATCGCCGGAATAACCGGACTGTCGCCGAAAAATGCCCACCCACTTTGCAATGGTTCTGGTAACCCGCGGGGTTATCACGTCCGATCTTTGCCTCTGGCACGGGGCTTTGAAATCCTCAATGCCCCACACCAGCCGGAGCCAAACGCCAATGCCCTTTTCCACCATACCGCAATTCTCAGACCGTACCGGCAACCGCCAGCTGCTTGCCGCAGCCGCCGCTGCGTTGCTGGCTGTCTCCGCTGGCTGTGTAAACACGCGCACGGCATCAACCGTGGCCGATGGTGGTCAAGCGCCCGCTCACACCGCCGCGGCTGATGCGCCGCATGGTGGCGAGCCATCAGCGGACAGCAGCAGGAATCATCCGCACGCCTCATACACCGGCGCTCAATTCGCGGCCGGTGATTCCAATGAGCTTGGCATCAATGACACGCCGGAAGGCCTTGTGCAAATCACCCGCCCGGCCGACGGAGCCGACTTTGACCCCGTCATATCCCGCGATGGCAAGTTCGTCGTCTTTGCCAGCACCCAGCACAACCGCACCAGTGATATCTATATCAAAACCGTTGGCTCGGCAAGCATGACCCAGCTCACGCAGGATTCGGGCAATGATGTCATGCCCACGATCAGCCCGGATGGTCAGAAAATCGCCTTTTGCTCAGACCGGGGCGGCTCGTACAGCCTTTATCTCATGTCCATCCGGGGCGGGCAGCCGGTTCAGCTCACCACCGGAACCGTTGATCTGCACCCAAGTTTTTCACCCGATGGCACTCGCATCGTCTTCTCACGGCAGGGCGAAAACTCTGGTCGCTGGGAGCTTTGGGTGCTTGACATCAAACGCCCCAGCACGCCCGAGTTCATCGGCAACGGTCTGTTTCCGCAGTTTTGTCCCCAGGCCGGCGCTGGTGCTGGGGGTACAGATCGCATCGCATTTCAGCGTGCTCGCCAGCGCGGCGACACGGCGTATTCAATTTGGACCATCGACTACAAGCCCGGCATGATCGGTAACCCCACGCAGGTCATCGCCGCGACCGATGCCGCCGCGATCAACCCGAGTTGGTCACCAGATGGTCAGTGGATCGCGTACACCGCCGTCCAGCTCGGGGGTATGGCGCAGGCGTCATCCGCACCACGCGGCAGTCCAAGCAATCAGTCTGCACAATCGTTTACGTTCCCCCGCGGGCCGCAACAGGCCAGCGGCCAAATCCGCTTGGTCGCAGCCGACGGTTCATTGCAGGTAAACCTGACTGAGGGTCTCCGCAATGCGTGCATGCCCACATGGAGTCCTGATGGCCGGGTGTTCTTTGCCAGTGAACGTGGGGGAAAAATGGGGATTTGGTCAGCAAGTCCTGAGAAAGCCATGGCGGCTGCATCCGCAAGCCCCGGATCGCCGATAACTCAAAGTGCGACCATGTCACACAACGCGGTCTCGCCCGCCAGTTTGAGTGATGCCCATGCCCCTGCAGGCGGGCCAGATCAGTAAATTGGGATGCGGGATACAAGTAAAGTCCGAACAAATGCAATGTGCAGTCTCGGGCCGACATCCGGAACAAAGCCCTCGCTCGCGTGGACTTCCGCAATGATCTGTCCGATAAGTGTCCCCCTTGGTCCAGCTTTTTCGCTTCCACACCGCATGAAGGCCTCAATTTCAACCCGACTGGCCGCTCCATCGCCCTGGCGAGACGGCGCCGCACGGGACCATCGAGGCGCAAGCCAAGGTTTCTGGGGTTTACCCCAGTTTCGTCAAGCCGGACTCTGCCGCGTGCTCCCTGCAATGCTTGTGGTCGTTGCCAGCGTGCTTCTCGGCGGGTGCGCCGCTCCAGAACTCAGCCCGGCTGAGCAGATCGTGACGCCGTACTCGATCACCACCGGTGAGGTGCTGTTGGCCGTCGCGCCGCTGCGAAATGAATCCGGCGCGGGTGTGGTCGATACCTTGGCAATGACGGATCGGCTTGTTCAGAAGCTTGATGAGGTCACCGGCATCACCTGTCTGCCCACCAATCGCTCGCTGCAAGCCATGCGGGCGCTTGGCATGGAGTATGTCTCGTCGCCGAGCGATGCGAAAAAGCTCGGTCGCGCTCTTGGTGTTGATGGCCTGGTTGTGGGCACCATTACGGCCTACGACCCTTACGATCCGCCCAAAATTGGCCTGACTTTGGCACTGTTCGGGTCAGATGGACGTTTGGCTGGCAATCGTGCTGGCGGAGCGGATCCGATCGCGATGCAGTCGGCAGGCAGTGAAGCCGCCATGAACAGCGGGCTGTATCGTGATCAACCTTTAACCGTTGTCAGCGAGATGCTTGATGGTCGCGACCAGGGTGTGCAAATGAACGTGCGCCGATACGCAGAGGGTCGCACCGAGCAGGCAACAGCGTTGGGGTGGCGGGGCTTTATGGCAAACATGGATTTGTACAGCCAGTTTGCCTCATGGTGGAGTGTGTACCGACTGATGTCAGAGGAGCGGCTTCGGGTGTCCCGAACCGCCGACGCGGAGCGTCGACCTAAATAGTGAAACCTAGTAAGGGTTTACCCGCATCCGATCCCGGAATGCGGGAATGGATATCAAGACGTTGCCACAAACGCCCGAGAAGCGAACCGGAACGTTTTGAATCTCGAATAGAAGAAAGACGCGGCGTGCCCAAAGTACTGCCGCGGGAGAACCGGCCATGGATGCAACAGTTCAGCCCAACCTGCCCGTCGTCGACGGATTCCTCAATTACCTCTCAAACGAGCGGCATTTCTCGGCGTACACCGCCCGCTGCTACGGGGCAGATCTCCGCCAGCTGGTGGACTTTATCGCCCAAGAGCTCAAGACGCCGATTGATACGGCAGTTGAGAAAGCGGCATACGACCAGCGCGTCGCTAAGGCGGTTCCACCGTCCGGAGCTGCCACCGCAGTTGCCGTCATCGCTTCGATTGGCGGTCCAAAGACCATTACGGGCACCATTTTGGATGCCAATACCGAGGTGCTGCGTGGGTTCCTGGGCAACCTTGGCTCAAATGATTACTCGCCCGCCACCATGGCCCGCAAAATCGCGACCCTGCGTTCATTCTTTAAGTGGGCGGAGCGTCGTGGCGTTTCGGGAACGAATCCGATGCTGGCCATTCGCACGCCCAAGCAGGGCAAGCGCCTGCCCAAGGCCGTGAGCATGGAGCAGATCGAGAAATTGCTGATCACGCCGTCTGATCGTGATGTGCTGGGTCTTCGCGACCGCGCCATGCTTGAGACGCTGTACTCCACTGGCCTCCGCGTCAGCGAACTGGTGGACCTGAATTTCGAGGACCTTGATGAGCCCGGTGAGTGCCTCCGCGTCCGCGGCAAGGGCAAGCGTGAGCGCATGGTGCCGCTGGGCAGCCACGCCATGGCCGCCGTGAAGCGCTACGCCCTCATGGTCCGGGGTGATGCTCGTTTCGCAGGCCAATGGGCCCCGGAAGTGACCACCAAACCGCTGTTCCTAAACAAACACGGCGGCCGCATGAGCAGCCGCTCTGTGCGGCGCAAGCTTGACAAGTACCTAAAGGAAGCGGGCCTTGATCCCAAGATCAGCCCACACACCTTGCGGCACAGCTTTGCGACGCACCTGCTAGAGAACGGGGCAGACCTTCGCAGCGTGCAGGAGTTGTTGGGGCACCAGTCACTGAGCACCACGCAGGTGTACACACACCTGACCGCCCAGCGATTGAAGGCGACGTACGATGAGGCCCATCCTCGCGCCAACGCGGGTTAAGCGACCGAAAATCTTGCTTTTTGAACGACCCCGGCAAACCCCGGGGTCGTTTTTTGCAGGGATTGGTGACGAGTCGGCGCGAGTGTCGCTTCGTTGCAGCGAAGCGAGAACTTTATTTCATATTTTGAGGTTGCGTGAAACCTCCGGCTGCCGCGTGCGAATCGGCGATCGTCGGCCTTTCGCCGTCACTTAGTGCGTTGGTGTGGTACAAGCAAAATAAAAGGGTCGCCTCTCGCAGTTTTTCCAAGTACTCGATTTTACCATTGGCCCAACTATCGCCGGCTGACCGTGCAGTATCTCCTCATTGCACACAGCCGGCGATTGCTTTTGCCAAGGCCGCGCCTGCAACCGGGTCAAGCTTGGCTGTTGGCCAGAGAATCCCCAGCCCTGACTCCGCATCAGGCTTTGGGATGATGTGAAAATGGACGTGAAAAACCGCCTGGTGGGCCGGGCCGCCGTTGTTTTGCAGCACGTTGTACGCCGTACACCCCGTCGCCGCCATCACGGCCCGGCACAAGCGGGGCAGCACCCGCCCAATCGCCGCGGCGGAGTCATCGGACAGTTCGTCCAACTGGGCCCGCGCCTCCTTAGGGATGACCAAGGTGTGACCGGGGGCGATGGGGTTGACATCCAAGAATGCCAGAACGTGCGTGTCCTCATACACCTTGTGGCAAGGAATCTGGCCGGCCAGGATTTTATCAAAGATTGTCATGACCAAGTGTTGCCATGTTCGGGCCACTTGGCAGGCTCTTTGGCAGAGCGGGGAATACAAATTGGCCCCATGCCGGGCGGGCTGTAGCGCGGGCCATAGTGCAAGCTCTAGCGCGGGCCCCAGCGCGAGTCATACCTGGTGAGCACCGGCGAGGGCGTAATTTTCGCTAGAAACTCGCTTAGGTAGGCCCATCGCTCAACTCCGGACTGCCTCGGCGATGAGTACGGCCTGGGCCAAGTGCTTGGGATTCAGTGTGCCCACGATGACGGAATTCACCGATGGTTCTGCCAGTACCGCTCGCAGAGCGGCCTGTACCGGATCGGGCGAG
>JBBRKQ010000065.1:0-22414 GCA_038231815.1 Phycisphaerales bacterium | reverse complement strand
GGCCGATGTCACCTTCGAACTCGCCAAGCTGGAGCTGCGCAAGTGGAACGAGGGCGAAGTGGTCTCGAAACGTCAGAAGATCGCCCTCGAACTCGATGAGGCCCGCACCGAACTGCTCCGCACCACCGAGAAGATGAACCAGGCCCGCTCGCTGAAAGAAAAAGGCTTTATTTCGGCCGATGAACTTCAGGTCGCCGAGCTCGCCGCACGCAAGGCCGATGGAGCGCTCAAAACCGCCCAACTCGGCGGCGAGATATTCGAGAAATTCGAGCTGCCCAAAGAGTCTCGAACCAAAGAAACCGCCGTGGCGGATGCGGAGGCCGAGCTTGAGCGCACCAGAAAGAAAAACACCAGCCAGCTGGCTCAAAGAGAGGCCGAATTGGCCAACCGCAAACGCCAGCTTGAGATGCGCACCACGCAGATGACCAAGCTCACCGAGGTCAAAGAAAAGGCCGTGCTCAAAGCCCCAGTCGCCGGGCTGGTCATCTACACCTCAACCATCCAGCGCTGGATCACCGACGACAACATGCCCTGGCGCGTCGGAAAAACCATCCACCCCGGCCAACCGCTCATCGCCATCCCAGAACTTTCCAGCCTCCAAGCCAAAATCAAAGTCCCCGAATCCATCTCAGACAAAATCAAACCCGGCCTCACCACCTCACTAAAGGTAGATGCCCGCGCCGGCCAGCTCCTCACCGGCACAGTCGAGAGCATCGGCAGCATGGCCGAACAAAGCTGGGACGACCAAGGCCGCTCCTTCGCTGTGCTCATCAACCTCAGCACCGAGAGCGGCAGCATGGACCTCCGCCCCTCCATGCGCGTCGAGGCTGAAATTCAGGTCGATCGTGTTGATGATGTCCTCTCCGTCCCTGTCACCGCAATCTTTGCCGAAGGTCCCCTCCGCTTCGTCCATCGCCTCCGCAGCAGTTCCGGCGGCATCAGTGCCGGTCTCGAGCGCGTGCCCCTTCGCATCGGCCGCCGCTCCGAACGCTTCGCCGAAGTGCTCAGCGGTCTAAACAACGGCGATCTGGTCCTGGTCCGAGACCTAAAACCCGGCGAGCTGCCACCACAAAAATGGTCAGACCAGCAGCTCACCGCCGGAGGCTGCCGCCGCGCGCCCGATGGTTCAATCGTCCTGCTCGCACCCGAAAAAGTCGCAGAAAACAAGCCGGAACTACCCAAACCATCCGACCCAACCCTGCCCTCGCCAAAAACGACTGAAGACGGCCAGGCCGATGGGCAAGCCGAGCCCGGTACAACCCCAGCCTCCCCCATCGACCAAGCCCTGCCCCCCGCCAAATCAGGAACCTAGTCCAAACCGCCACCGCAGCGCCTCACTCCGGCCGCGGGCCACAATGCCAGCGTGCTCACCGCTGGTTCAAATATTCCTCAATCTTCTCCGCCTTGCGCAGCAGCACAGGCACATGCTCACCCGCAGTATTTGTAAAGCGGGCCAGCACCTTCATGGTCGCATCAAACTGCTCGGCAAACTTATCGTGCTCTTGGTCACGCCAGCTCTGGCCCAGGTTCGCCATCCGCCCGTTCATCGCCGCCGTCTGCTGCTCCAACATCTGCACAAACCGCTTCAAGTCCAGTGCAAACCGCCGCAGTTCTTCCGGATCAACCATCGCCTTTGCCATCGCATGCTCCAGTTCAGCGCCCGCAAACCTGCCAGAAGCCCGCCTCACTCCCACCCCACCATACGAGGCGTCCGCCCCGGGCGACTTTCGAGCCCTCCCATCAGCCCGCGGCAGAGCCGTCACAATCCGCGCACCGCACATTGCCAAAGTCCGTATAACCAGTCTTCGGCTCGCTCCCACTCCCCGTGTGAGAACCCAAACGCCCTCTCGGCTGTATCATCTGGCACCAATCACGATCCAAGACCCTTATCTCTGTCCAATCGTTCAGCATTCCATCGCTTATTCCCGAGCGCCTGCCTCCAACCAATCAATAACTGTTTGCAAGCACCCGATCACCGCTGCAAGTTGCACCGGTCAAACTACCCAAAGGCCTTTCCTATGAGCATCACCCAAACCAACGCGCTCCGCCGCACCGCCATTGCCACCCTCAGCGCCCTCGCCCTAGCAGGCTCCGCGCTCGCGCAAAGCGCCCCACAGCCTCCCGCCGCTCCCGCCGCTCCCGCCGCCCCGGCCAAGCCCGTTGCCCCCGCCGCGCCAGCAAAGCCCGCCGCCCCCATCGATTCTCACAACCACGCCAGCACCCCGGACGGCCAAGGCGCCCCCGCAGGCGGCATCGCTGGTCCAACCCACCCGGCTAGCTCACCCCTCAAGTTTGAACTCACCAGCCACGATTTCGGCAAGATCCCCGATTCCAAGCCCGTCTCCTACGACTTCAAATTCAAAAACACCTCCGACAAAGTCGTCAACATTGTCAACGCAACCGGCTCATGCGGCTGCACCGTGCCCACGTTCGAGAAGCAGCACCAGCCCGGTGGCGAAGGCAAAATCACCGCGACCTTCAACCCCGCTGGCCGCAACGGCCGCGAGGTCAAAACCGTAACCGTCTACCTTGATGACCCCGCCACCCCCACGCTCCAACTCCAGATCATCGCCGATGTGCAAAAGCGCATTATCGTTGAGCCAATGCAGGTGTACATGGGCGAGGTCAACTTCAAGACCTCACGCGACCAGACCGTCACCCTCACGGGCCGCGCTGAAAATTTCGACGTCACCACCGCCGAAGTTCAAGGCTCCGGTTTCAAGCTCACCCCAGTCAGCAAAGACAAGGTTGAAGTCAGCGGCGAGCAACTCAACCGCGTGACGTACAAAGTCACGATTGATGACACCCTGCCCATCAACCGCGTTCAGGCCAACGCAGTCTTCACCACCAACGACCCGCTCTCCCCCACCGTAAACGTTTCGCTCATCGCCGATGTCGTCGGCCAGCTCCGCCTGAGCCCACCCCAGATCGGTGTCAAAATGAGCGCCGCAGGCGAGCCGTTCTTCTCCGATATCTTTATCGAAAACCGCGAGGCACAGCCCTTTAACATTCTCGGCGTTTCCTTCGAGCCCGCCTCCGGCGTCTCCTCCGAAACCAGCCTGAATGCCGTGATCGATGTCACCCGCCGCGAGCCAGGCAGCAAGGCCGCATACCGCATCCGCCTCGCCGGTACCACCCCGGCAAACGCCACCGAACTCCGCGGCACAATCAAGATCCAAACCGATGTGAAAGACCAAGCCGATGTCGCCGTACAGGTGTCGGGCTTCCAAGTTCCCGTCGCAGGACAGCCGGCTCCCAAGCTCACCGCCGCCGGCACTCCCAAAGTCCGCACCACACCGCAGCAGGTCCCACAGGCCACCACCACCGCACCAATTCAAATCTCACCAGCGACCGACGATGATGTTGCCCCCGGCACCGTCAAGCCCGCGCCCGCCACACCCGCTGCACCCCCAATCAAGAAGTAATTCAATCCGCGCTTTATCACACTCACCATCGCGCCGCAATCGGGCGGCGCGAAGTGACCCCAACCGTAATTCAACACCCTTGCTAAACCTCTGGCCGAAGCGTTCGCCTTCCCGCCAATCGCAAACAGCCGGATCTCACCTCCTCCCGCAGCAGAACCAGCACCCACCGTGTCCAGCAAAGCAGCCGTTCTCATCCAGGCCGTAGTCGTCATCATCGCCAGCATCGCCGCGGGCGTGGTGCATTCAACCGCCAAGCCCATCAGCCGTACGCTCACCCCCACCGAGCCAACTGCCCCCGCACCGCAAACCAGCCCGCAAGCTCCCACGGCTCCCCAGCCCACACCCAAGCCCACAACCGCTGCCCCAGCCCCAGCGCAAACCACACCCGCCCCCGCCCCCTCCAACCCGCACGACAAACTCCCCCCAGGCACCTTCTGCACGCTCGAGCAAGCCAGGCAACTGCTCGATGATCAGGCTGCCGAGTTCATCGATGCACGAAACCCCGACGAATTCGCCGCCGGTTCCATCCCAACCTCCTTTAACATCCCGCCCGATGCTTTCGCCGGTGGCAACTTCCCCGCGTACCTAAACACCATCGCTCCGGATCGAAAAATAATCGTCTTCTGCGGCGGCGGTGATTGTGATGCTTCCCTGCTGGTTGCCCTGAAAATCAAAGGCGTTGGCTTCAAAGACGTGATCGTGTTCAAAGACGGCTACAACGGCTGGACGGCCGCCAAACTGCCAACCACCGGTGGTGCCAATTGACCAGTTCCCCCGCCGTAGCATCAACTTCTGCTGCCAACCGTGAGTCTCGCGGCGGCTGCTCCGCACCGCTGGGCAGCTTTCTCCCGCTGCTGCTGCGGCTGGCCCTGGGCCTGCTCTTCGTCCTCAGCGGCTACATGAAGCTCGGCGGCCCCGCATTCCAGTTCGCCGGCTACAACGTCGCTCCGCTCGATCCACTGTCCTTCTCGTTTTCAATAGATAAGTTCGGCCTCGGTCTCCCGGAACAAGTCGTTCTGCTCCTAGCCCACATCGTGCCGTGGATGGAACTGCTCGCCGGCGCATGCCTCGTGCTTGGCCTCTGCACACGCGGCGCATCACTGGTCGTCGCCCTGCTCATGGTCGCCTTCGGCGCGGGCATCGCGTCCCTGCTCTTCCGCGGCCAAACCAACGTCACCTGCCCCTGCTTTGGCTCACTCGGCCTGTTCTGCGGCAAACGCCCCATGGGCGTCTGCCACCTCATCCGCAATGGCAGCTTCATGCTCACAGCTCTTGCCATCCTCTGGATGGGCCCCGGCAGCGTTGCGATTGATCGCATCTTCCGAAAGAAGCGCTAAGCACATCAGCTTCAGCGTCACACCCGGCCGCCCGACCCAAAGAGCTTAACACACAAGTGCATTCAGCGGCTGTCCGATTGATCGCACATCGACTGCTGTACAAAATCGCAGGCACTTCAGTAGCCAGCCATATACCCATGTGCATTTTTTAGGTGTCCCGTGACTTGAACAACCTGCGAGCATCGTTCCTTCACCACACACCCTCGTTTCCGTGACGAAGTCAACGGAAGCCGCTCGGATCTAGAGTCGCGTTGTCTCCCCGATGACAGCAATACAAACGCAGTAAGAAGCGAATAGCAGCCGAGCCAAGGTCCGCCGCAAAGTAATACTTCGCCGCCCCACCCACTACTTTTTATCCTTCATTTCTTCTGCCCGCGCCTTCACCGGAACCTGCACCTCAAGCCACTTGTTACGGTCCCTTGTATCCGGCCCGTTGTAGTGCAACGCACGAACATCACCCACCGTCTCCCACTGCGGGTTCGCATCCAAGAAGGTCTGCAACTGCTCCATGCCCAGCCGCACGCGGCTCAAGCTGTACCCGCCCTGCATCCCCACCGAGAGATACGTCGCCGGTTGCGTATCAACCACCTTCACCTTGTCATCCTTGGCATCATCCCCCACCGGCCCAAGCTCCGGAGTGCGATACAGAAATGACATCGTCATCGCCTTTATCGACGGCGGCTTTGTCGCCGCCTTCACCTCTTTGTCTTTGGCTCCACCCTCGGCTGCCGTTTTTTCATCCGTCTTTTCCACCGCCGCCGGTGCTGCAGCTTGCTTGTTGCCCTCGCCCCCCGCTTCCTTCCCATCAGCACCCTTGCCCGGCAGCGGCTTGCCCGTCACCGACAACCCCGAATAATCCATCTCCACCGGCGAAGTCATTGCAATGTCACGCCGCTTGATGTGATTGAACAGCGGAAAAAACGCCACGTTCATCCCAATGTCCGAATTGTTCGTCTCAGCCCGAAACTCCGCCCTTCGCAGCGATGGGTAAGTTTTCAGCTCAATCGCTCCCGGTGGCGTGGGCGCCGGGTACCCCTCGGGCAGTGGCGTGGTAATCGCCGCGGTGCCGCTCACCCAATCCGCTCCCTTTCGCTCCGAGACAACCTCTTTGTTTCCACCCAATCGCACGGTCTGCCCCGGCGCCGGAACCGCCGCCGCACCACCACCAGCACCAGCTCCAGCTCCAGAACCAGCTCCGGTGCCACTGCCCGCACCCGCACCCGCCGCAACGCCAGTCGCAGCCCCATCCGGCGCCGGCTGCGCACAAACGCTCGCTGCAGCCAGCGAAATCAGTGAAACGGTTCCCGCACAGGCGATAAGGTCACGGAACAACATGCCAAAAACTCCTTGAAACCAACACAAACACTCTGAAGACCCTATCGGATACCGTCCCAATCGGGTATTTTTTCAATTCGTGCAATCCGACACCAAACTCAATCCGATCCCACTTGCGGACCAAAAGTTCACCGCCTCCCTTTACTCTAAGCCAGCCCATCGCACTCCTTGTGGCACTATCATTGGCCTTCGGATGGTTCCGCGATCGCAGATTCAATGTCCCACCCCACAGATCACGCCGACCGCTCACGCGGAAGTGAGCCGCCCAGACCCCCAGCGGCGACGGTGCGCGCTGAATCCGCCAGCTCAACCAGCGGCGACACACGGGGTGCGAATCCGGCACAGACCCCACCATCTCAGACCGATTCCTTCGAGGCCAACACCATGGACAGCGGATCGCTGGACCTGGCGTTGCAGCAGACAGAGACCAAAAGAGCCGACCTGCTCCTAAAGGTGCTCATCGTCGCCATCGCCTTGGCCGTTGTCCGCAACGCCGCTGGTGGCACGGTGCTCACCGGCACCACCTACCGCCTCACCTTGGTAATCCTGCTCGTTGGCGTGTTCTATGCCTTCGCCGTGCGGCTGTTCACCTCCCGAGCCGACAGCCAAGGCCGCCGCATCTCCGATTGGGTGTTCGCCGCGACCACCGCGCTGGAAACACTCATACCCACCTCCCTGCTGCTCACCCGGATGACGTATTCATCGCTCAGCGATGTGGCAGCCACACATTCGCCGTCGATGCTGTACTACTGCATCCTCGCCGTTGTTTCCGTGCTCCGGCTCCGTCCCCTGCTTTGCATTCTCGGCGGCCTCTTGTGCGCCATCCAGCACGCGCTCCTCATCGGCTACGCTGTCTGGAGCGCAGACCCTGCCATCGAGCGAGGCCTGCTCCCGCTCCTGTTTAGCTACCCCATCCTGATTTTGCTCGCCTGGGTCTGCGCCGCCTTCGTCGCCCAGCACATCCGTGAGCAGGTCCTCACGCTCGCCAGACTGCAACGCCGGTAAGCACGAGGCCGGTCAGGCCAAGCCACACACCGTGTCTCCTGCCGACGTCGCTGCCGCCGTTCCGTTGGCAGCGAACCCCGACCGGACCACACACGACATCAAATCGTCGCCTCCGTCACGCGCAACACTTCCTCAATGCTCGTCTGACCCTTCACCGCTTTGCTCAGCCCATCGGCTCGCAACGTCACCATCCCCTTCTCCATGCACAGCCTGCGAAACTCCGCCACGTTCGGACTCTTCACGATCACATCTCGCATCGAATCATCAATGGACAAAAGCTCATAAATGCCCACCCGGCCCGAGTACCCGCCGTTGCGGCACCGCTCGCACCCCTTCGGCGTCCATATCTTCTCCGTCGAGATCCCCTGCACCTCCAAAAACTCCAGCATCTCATCGCCGGGCGCTGCCTCGTGCTTGCACACCTTGCACAGCTTGCGCAGCAGCCGCTGTGCCAGCACACCGTTAATCGCCGCGGCAATCAGGAACGGCTCAACACCAATGTTCACCAGTCGCGTAATCGAACTCGGCGCATCATTGGTGTGCAGCGTCGAGAGCACCAAGTGGCCCGTCAGCGCCGCCTGCACCGCCGTCACGGCCGTCTCAAGATCGCGAATTTCACCGATCATGATCACGTCCGGGTCCTGACGCAGCAGCGCCTTGAGCGCCTTGGCAAACGTCATCCCGATCTTGTCGTGCGTCTGCGTCTGGTTGATACCATCTAAGTGATACTCGACCGGGTCTTCAACCGTCGAGATATTCATCGTGTTCTTGTCAAGCTGCCGGATCGATGAGTACAGCGTGGTCGTCTTACCTGAGCCCGTCGGGCCGGTCACCAGCACAATCCCGTGCGGCAGGTTAATCAGCCCTTTCCAACGCACCATCGTGTTCTCATCAAAGCCCAGGTCCTCAAGCTTTACGTTGATGGACCGCGTATCCAAGATACGCATCACCACCTTCTCACCGGCCGTCACCGGAAGCGTGCTCATACGCAAATCCAGCTTGCGGCTTTGCACCGTGCAGCGGATGCGCCCATCCTGCGGCAGCCGCCGCTCAGAAATATCAAGATTCGCCATGATCTTCAGGCGGCTGGTAATTGCCGCCGCCATCGAGGCCGGCGGCTGCATCATCTCGTACATCTCGCCGTCAATGCGAAAACGCACCTTTATCTTGTTCTCAGCTGGCTCGATGTGAATATCCGAAGCCCCCTCCTTCACCGCCGTGTGGATGATGTGATTGACATACCGAATCACCGGCCCGCCACCGGCCTCCTTCTCCAGGTCAACCTCGGTATCGTTCTTCTTCTCAACCTGCACATCATCTTCATCAACACCCTTGAGAATGTCACTAACGTTCGAGTCGTCCGCCTGCGAAGCGGTCTTGTCCCCCGCAAGCTCCAACGCTGCCTTGAGCTCGTGGCTAGTCACCACCACCAATTTAATGGTCTGGCAACCCAGGCGTCCTCGAAGCTCATCAATAATAAAAACATCACTGGGCCGCACCACACCCACCACCACCCGGCTGCCCTCGGTGCGCAGCGGCAAAACCATGTTCTTCTTGCAGAACTCCGTAGTCATCCGCTGCAGCAGCGTCCCGTCAAACCCGCCATCAAGCCCCCGCTTCAGGTCAATCCGCTCAAACGGCAAACCCGCAATCTGGGCCACCGCCTCCTGCACCACCGCCTCCTCTGTCCCCTGCTCAATCAGCATCTGCTCCAGTGACTTGCCCGGGGTCGACTTGACCAGTTGCTCAGCGGCGACAAACTGAGCCTGCGAAATCAGCCCGCGCAGCAGCAGCAGTTTGCCCGCACAATTTTCATGCTCAGCCTCGCCGGAGCCCTCACCCGTTGTGCCCATCCCAATCACCGTCGCATCGCCCGGAACATACACCGGGCCGCTCGCCTGGATTGACCCGCTCCGCACCACCGGCGGCGCCTCCGGCCGCCCCTGCCCTGCCGGGGCAACCGGCGCTGCGAAGCTGCTAGCCTCGGTGTCCATCGAGTGCCTGCGTACCGGCAGATTTTCAATCCGCTTGGCCGGACGCATCTTCGAAATATCCTCACCCGGCGCGACGCCAAGCTCGGCAAGCATTTTGTCCAGTTCGTTGTCGCGTCCGGCCACGGTCATCGCTCCATTCTTTTTGTCCCCTCTTCCCAACAAACCCAATCCAAATCAACTCTCACCCAATCCCGCCATCACTGCCTCTACCCGCCCTCACCACCAGCGCCACTCCGCCAGCAACCCTCCACCAGCACCCCTCCACCTCACCGGTCGCGGCGGATCTCAATCACAAACGACCGGTGCCCATCATCCTCCAACTCCACCGAGCGGCTCAGGATCGTCTTGATCGTAAAGTACTTGCCCGCCCGGTCGCCTACAACCTTCAGCTCACCATTGATGCGGGCCCGGGCCGTTGAGCCGCCAATCACAGCGTTCAGTTGCAGCGATTCCAGATCCGCCGCCACGTTCTTCAGCCAGTCCGCCTCCGCCTTGCGCAGCTCATCAACCCGCTTCTTCTCCGCCGCTGAACCGTCATCAACCGTGCCCACCATCCCGGCAGGCCGCGGCAGCGCTTTACCCATCAGCACAAACGGATTCGCCCGCACCCCATCCACCGGAACTTGCTGCGAATTGCGGCTGGAGCCAAGATCTTCCAGCACCGCCTTCTGCTGCGCAGTCCGACCCGAGGTCTCCGGCAGTTTAATCGTCATCATGTCCAGCGCCAAGCTGGCCTGTGGGCCAAGCCCAAGATACCGCATGCCATACAGCAGTAACCCGGAGGCCACCAGCACAACGGCAATCGCCACAATGTGCAGCGGAAACCGCTTGCGAGACGTCGTGCCGTCAGCGCCAATCGACACCGCCGTAACCTGCCCGCTCATCTCAGCGGCCGTACCCACCTCTCCGCCCGTGTTCTGGTCCGCCTCAGTTTGCTTGCTCATTTGGCCGCTCCTTCTGCTGAACCTAGGTAATACACGCTCAGCGTCAGATCCGCCTGCATCAGTCCATCGCCTTCCTCTGCCCGCATCAGCTTGATGTCCGGGATCCGCACAATGCGAGGAAGCTTCTCAATTTCCAGCAGGAACCTGTAAAACCCGTCAAAGTCCCCCGTAATCTGCACCTCAAGTGGCTGCTCAAGCGCCTGCCCCGCCGGCAGCGCCTTCTCTCCACGCTTAAATATCGGAAGTTTCAGCCCCGCCCGCTCGGCAATTACTGCCACATCGCGAAGCACAAGGTCCATCTCCTTGTCGCTGGGCAACCGCGCCTCGATCGACTTGATCGCAACGCTGATCTCCTCGTTAGACTTACGAAGGTCCGCCGAACGCGCCGTTTCCTCACGCACCTTGTCCAGCATCGTCCGCTTCAGTTGTATCTCGGTCTTGGCCCGCTCGATCTCTCGGTTCTGCGGCTGAAAGACCAGAAAAAACGACGCTACCGGCACGCCCACCAGCGCTCCCACATACAGCCACTTACGCAGCGCCGCCTTGGATTTGCTGCTCGTGCCGCCCCTGTCAGTAATAAATGGAAGTTTCATGCGTTTGCTCTATATCCGTGTTCCGAATCCACACACACCAGCCCGGCTTTCCGAACACCCCACCACAGCGCCCACCCGCCCGATGCACCCGTCACTTCCCTGGAACTTCCATGAAGCCGTTCGGATCCACCACACCCGTGGTCATCTTGCCATTAAACAGCGCATTGCGCTTCACCGCAAGCGGCGCAAACGAACGCACATCCGCATTCGGCTTCAGCAGCGCATCAATGCGGAACTTGCGAATCTGCAGCTCATCCATCTTCACCTGCAGCGAGCTAACCAAATCCACACGATCAAGCACCGGGCTGTCCTTCAGCGATTTCTGAAAGTCCGCAACATCAACATCCGCCGCAGCAAAGCCCGTGACCAAAAGCGTGTACTCCATCCGCGGCGGACGAATCACCGGAACCGCCGCCGCCTTGGTCTTGTCGTCAGCGGCCGCACCCGTCGCCGGTTTCGCCGAAGTCAGATTCTGCGCCGGTTGCCCAGGCTTGGGCTTTGGCGGAGCTTCAACAATCCGGCGGCTCTTAATCTGCAGTTCCGAGAGCGTCACCTTGTCCGGAAGCCGGTTGATCATCTCCGCCATCAGGACCGACCGCGGCACCTTTTCCAGCAGCAAGGCCGTCATCTCGGCCTTGTCAATCATCTCGGCACGGTGCACCTCAAGCTGTTTGAGCTGCTCGATCTTCTCGGTCTCAGCCTGGTACAACCCGTTGATCAGCCTCTGCTCCTCCTTCACGGCGTTCCACTGCCGGTGCGTCACCACAAAGGCCCCGGCCACGCACGCCATCACCACCACAAATAACAGCATGTGCGTGGCGTTTGCCCGCAGCTCAATCCGCTCCTGAATGTACTCAGCCGGAATGAACGATCCGCTGTCTGTGCCCGTTGTCAAGTTCGCCATGGTTTGTACGTCCCCGGTCAGTGTGTTTCAGTCATCCAATCGCTCATCCGCCGCCGCACGCTCAAAGATCAGTCGGCCCGTTGCACAGGCCCACCACCACCGCCCAGCCCGGCTGCGGCACATCAAAGTCAACGCCCGGTGTCTTGTGCTTGGCCGTCCGCGCCAGCCTCGCCAGCGGGTCGGCAATGTGGGCCTGCATCCGCAGCTTCTTGGCCACATACGCCGCCATGTCACCCGTTGCAGATTCTCCACCAACGAAGTAGCACCGCTCCACCCGCCGGCCAGGGAACAACGCCGCGTGGTACCGCAGGCACATCGCCACCTCATCAGCCAGAGCTTCAACCGCCTCATGCACCGGGGCTTGGTCAAGCATCTCCCGAACCGGGGCATACCCGCTCGGCGCAGTCTGATTCCGCCGCTCCAGCACCGCCGCAAGCGGCATCGAGCTTTTGTTCGCCGCCGCCTCGTTCAGCACTGCGGCCACCGTCGGTCCGGCCGCCGCTACAGCCGCATCAAGCGATGGAATACCAGTTCGCCCCACAACCTCCGTCGCCACAATCCGCTCATCAGCGCTCGCATCCGCCGCCCGGGTCGTCCGCGTAGCAAACGCCAGCCGCTGCGCTCGCGCCTCACCCAGCGTGCACTTAAGCTGATCTCGAATCAGCATGTCCAGCGTCACACCGCCAATAGCAATCGGCTTCACAAACACCGGTTCCCTACCCTGAGAAATCAGCACCCGCGTGCCCGAAGCACCAATGTCCAGGTACACGCTGCTCATCTCCGCATCCCCATCACGCCGCGTCACCGTGTCAAACGATCGCAGCATCGCCAGCGGCTCAGGATGCAGCGCCACCATTTCCAGCCCCGCGGCCTTCAGCCCGCTCAGCATCCTGTGAATCAGCCCACGCCCCACCGCCATCGCCAGCACTTCAGATTTCCCGCCCCCGCCCGACGTTACGATGCGGTACCGCACCTCCAGCGCCCGCCCGTCGCACCCCAGGCTCTCGGCAATCACCGCCGTGACCAGCTCCTTGGCGTTATTCTCTGGCAATGAAAGCTGCAAGTGCTTGCAGTACATCATGCACGGCGGCACCGACACCGCCGCCCGCTTGCCCTTAA
Organism: Phycisphaerales bacterium; assembly: GCA_038231815.1. Lineage (GTDB taxonomy): Bacteria > Planctomycetota > Phycisphaerae > Phycisphaerales > UBA1924 > CAILKP01. Next base: position 9,758 of record JBBRKQ010000065.1, on the reverse strand, counting down.
ACCCTCCAGCCTTCAGCAGCCCCGCAAGCTTGCCCATCTGCCAGTCCAAACGCTTAAACGCATCCGATAAAAAATCGTCCGGCACCTCACACGCCGCCGCTGCAATCAGCGCAGGGTTGTCAGCCCCGCTTATCTGCAAAAGCTTTAACTGGCGCGTGCCAAAGTCAATCCCAATCACCGGTGTCTGCGGAGAGCCAGCAAACAACTCCTGAAGCTTGGAATACGCACCCGATTTAGTAAATTCAAAACGCGCCATGGGCAGTAGCTCCGCTCGAGACGTGTCACCAAAACACACATGAGCGTGGCCACCATCGACTCGCCCCGCCCCCGGGCTAAGCCACCGCTGTCCCACATGCAGCTTCCCCCATCCCCGCCGCCGGAACAGGCGGCAGTATCCATCCGTCCACGGCCCATAAGTAGCGCCCCCATCCGGTCCTCCCCCGCAGCCGCCTTCGCCGCACCGCTGGCTGTGCTCCGAGAACTCGACGAAAAAGGCCACACATCCGCTCCGCGCATGCGTCGGCGCACCAAACCATCAATAGGCACATAAACTCGGCGCCCCCTAGCCCCCTAGTTACCGGCCCATCACCCAACCTGTCAGCCGCAAGGTGCTGCTCGTCTAGCATTAGTCAGGCTGCCGCCAGCCTGCCCAGCGCCCAACGGAGAGTCCCAGATGCCAATCACCACCACCCTCGCAGCACCCTCCGCAATATATCGCGCCTCCGCGTTGCTCCTCACCCTCACCACCACCGCCGCGGCTATCGGCCAAACCACCGGCAGCACCGGCAGCTTCCCACCCTCGGGCGTGAGCACCGCCCAGCCCTCAATTGCAATTCACTTCGGCTACCAACTCGATGGCATCTACGGCTTCGGCGTCCCCGTGCGCATGTTCGCGTATCCCGACTCTGTCTGGACCAGACTTCTCACCGAAGGCTGGGTCGAGCCAGATGGTCGCTTACTCAGTTACATCACATACCCCAATACGTTCAATCAGATCAATACAACCTACGGGCCGAGTTCCCCCATCACCCAGACATTCACAATCCCCGATCTCCGCAGCCGCGCCATCATGGGTGAAGGGCAAGCTCCCGGACTCGCCAACTACACGCGCAACCAGGCTTCGGGCGCCTTCTCTTCATTTCTCACACCGGCAAACCTGCCGCCCCACGCCCACACGCTCAGCAGCGGCGGCGTCACCGGCTTCACCGGCAATTCCACGAGCTTCGTAGCCGACCAGCCCGCCCTGGCCATTAGACCATCAATCGCAGTCGCCGGCATCTTCCCGCCGCGCGATGGCGCCGGTTCCAGCAGCCCCTCTGAGCCATACGTGTCTCAGATTTTCTTCCTCACCGCCGATCCAATCGCCCAGGCCAGGATGGAGCCAGCCAGCGGTCAGACCATGCCAATTGCTCAGCAGCAAGCGCTCTTTGCGCTGCTCGGAGTCAATTACGGCGGAAACGGCACCACCAACTTCAAATACCCTGATCTCCGCGGCCGGCTGTCCTCAGCGGCAGCCCCCGGCGGCACAGGCAACCCATCAATCACTCCGCGAGATGTCGGCTTCACCTACGGCAGCTCATTCAAAACACTGTTGCAGTCGCAAATGCCCGCGCACCTGCACACAGTGCCATCGCGGCCAGACACCGGCGTGGCTGGCGGCACATTGCCGTTTGACAACACGCAGCCAACCTTGGCAATCACCTACTGCATCGACATCAGCGGAGCCTATCCATCCTTCGGAGCTCCGATGGATGACACAACAGGCTACATCGGTGAGATCATCGCCATGGCGTGCAACTTCGCTCCCGCCGGCTTCTTGCCGTGCGATGGCCGACTCCTGCCGATTCAATCAAACCAGGCTCTGTTCTCGCTGCTCGGAAACACCTATGGCGGCAACGGCTCGGTCAACTTCGCAATACCCGATCTGCGTGGTCGCACTCCGGTCATGGCCACCGCCAACACCCCCGCCGGCACCACATACGGAGAGGAGGCAACCACACTCACCTTCAACCAGCTCCCCGCCCACACCCACAGCGTGCCCGCGTTCTGCTCCATAGCCGACATCGCCGGCGGCGGAACCGATGGGCGCCGGCCCGACGGCATCGTCGATGGCACCGACTTCATCGTGTTCATCAACAGCTTCGCCGTCGGTGAACGCAGCATCGACCCGCTGGCCGACATCGCCGGCGCTGGCCCCACCGGCCTCCTGCCCGATGGCATCATCGATGGCAATGACTTCATCGCGTTTGTCAACGCATTCGCCGCCGGCTGCTGAAGTCAATCCCGATCCACCCAAGCGATAAATGCAGATGGCCTCGGCAACTGCCGAGGCCATCAAGCATACGAATCGGGGCGAGAGGATTCGAACCTCCGACCTTGTGGACCCGAACCACACGCGCTACCAAACTGCGCTACGCCCCGGACGATCCATACTAGCCCGATCCACCCCGCCAGACAAGAAAAACCAACCCCCGATTCGCCAGCCACACCCCCTGCCACCCCGCAGAAACCACCGTTTTTCGCCCCGCATCGCCGCAGAACACACCTCGGTTCGGGCTTGGGCAGGGTACTATCGCTCGCCCCCTGCACTTCTCTTCCTAGTCGCCTCTCCACCTTCCAAGTCTTACCCCCTGCCCGCCCGCCCCAACCCAGCACCAGCACTTCGGCAAGCTAATCCACCCACCTTCCCCGTGCGAATCGAAATCACCAAAACCTACAAACTCTTCATCGGCGGCGCCTTCCCGCGCTCCGAGTCCGGCCGCTCACTGCCCGTGCTCGATGCCGGCGGCAACATCTTCGCCCACGCCTGCAAAGCCTCCCGCAAAGACTTGCGCGAAGCCGTCGTCGCCGCCCGCAAGGCCCAGCCCGGCTGGGCCAGCGCAGCAGCCTACAACCGCGGCCAAATCCTCTACCGAATCGCCGAAATGCTCGAAGCCCGCCGCGCCGAGTTCGTGGCCCTGCTCATGCTCGACCCCGCCGTCAACGCCCCACAAGCCGAGGCAGAGTTCACCGCCACCGTCGAACGCCTCGTGCACTTCGCTGGCTGGACCGACAAATTCACGCACATCCTCGGCAGTACCAACGCCGTCGCCGGCCCGTACTGGAACATCACCACGCCCACCCCACAAGGCTGTATCGCCATCGTCGCGCCCGCAGCACCCGCGCTCTTGCCCCTAGTGGCCCTGCTCGCCCCCATCATCTGCTCCGGCAACGCCGCCATCGTGCTCACCCCCGCAAACGCAGCCGTCGTCAGCGTCCTTGGCGAGGTCCTAGCCACCAGCGATCTCCCCGGCGGCGTCGTCAATCTCCTCACCGGCTCGGTCGATGAACTCGCCCCCGTCGCCGCAAAGCACCGCGATCTCGACGGCATCGCCGCAGCAGGTTTGCCCGGCGGCCTCACCGGCGAACTCGCCAAAACCCTCCAGCTCGGCGCTGCTGAAAATCTCAAACGCATCAAACTCTTCGAGCTTGCCGATCTCCTGACCGAATCAACAAGCTGCTCCCCCTGGATGATCGAACCCTTCATCGAGTCCAAAACCGTCTGGCACCCCACCGGCGTCTGAAACAACCGCGCCATCTGCCTCAAAATTTGACCATTTGACCATTTGACCATTTGGCCATTTGGCCATTTGGCCATTTCCGGCGCCAGCCGTCGCTAGCCAGCAACCCCCACCGCCAGCTCCGCCGCGAGCTTCGTATTGCTCTTCACCAGAGCCACATTCGCCGCCAGCGTTCGGCCCCCGCTCAATCGGTGCAGCGCGCTCAGCACAATCGGTGTCACCGCCCGCCCGCTCGCGCCGCGGGCCGTTGCCTCGCCCTCCGCCGCCGCCAGCCAGCCCGCAAACTCGCCGCTGCCAAGCTCATCAGCCTCCGGGATCGGGTTGGCAACCACCACCCCGCGGCAGGTGCGTGCCAGCTCATGCCGCACATATCGCGCCAGCTCCGCCACATCATCAAAGCGAGCATCAACCCCACATCCCCCATCCCGCGCGTAAAACGCCGGAAACCTACTCGTGCGATACCCCACCACCGGCACCCCAAGGCTCTCAAGCAGCTCCCGTGTCGCATGCACATCAAGTATTGATTTACACCCGCTCGTCACCACCGCCACCGGAAATCGCGTAAACGCCATCAGATCCGCCGAGATATCAAGCTGCGTGCCATACCCCTTGTGCACCCCGCCCAGCCCGCCCGTGGCAAATACTCGAATCCCCGCCGCCGCAGCAAGCTCCATCGTCGTGCTCACCGTCGTCGCCCCATGCTGCGTCCGCGTTCCCTCCCAAGCATCATCGGCAATCACCCCCATGCTGGATGTATTAATCTTGCTCGCACTCGGCCCGGCCAGCATCGCCTCAAGCTGACACCGCGACAAATCCGTCACCGGCTTGCCATTAAACACCGCCATCGCCCGCGGCTGCGCACCCGCATCCCGCACCACCTTGCACAATTCATCAAACAACGAAACTCCACGATCCTGCGGCACGCCGTGCAGCAGCAAAGTCGTCTCCAACGCAACGCGGGCTCGCTCATGGTTCATGCTGTATCTAAGCGCCCCGCCGGGTCATAGTCACTGCCATCACCCTCCGTTTTTCAAGCACACTCCACCCCAGCCGCCCGCATCTCCGCCACGGCCCGGGCCACATCCCCCGGCTTCAGTTCCACTCCGCGGCAGGCATTAAGCTCAACTCTGGTCACAAATCCCTCCCGCACCGCATCAATCGCCGTCGCTTTGACGCAGTAATCGGTGGCCAACCCAACCACGCAAACCCGGTTCACCCCGCGGCCGCGCAGCCACTCGGCCAGCCCAGTCGCCCGGCGATGCCCATTATCAAAAAACCCGCTGTAACTGTCCACCCCCAAATCTTGCCCCTTTCTAAAAATTCGCACAATTCTCGATACATTCAGTCCTGCCGCAAACTCAGCACCCCGTGTGCCCGCAACACAGTGATCCGGCCACATCACCTGCGGCAGCCCACCCAATTCACCCATCTCACCAACCGCTCGCCCCGCATGGCTTGATGCAAACGACCCATGCCCCGCCGGATGCCAGTCCGCTGTTGCCACCACAACATCAAACTCACCCATCAGCGCGTTGCACGCACCAATGACCGCATCACCCATCGGCACCGCCAGCGCGCCACCCGGTAAAAAATCGTTCTGTACATCAACAATAATCAGTGCATTCATAAAGGCTCCTAAATACCCCGGTCCCAAGCGCCGCCCTCTGCGGATCTTACAAAGCCTCACAATTCAAAGTTAAACCCAGACGCCACCAACTCCTGATATCGTCTCTTATCAAACCGGTACAACTTCGCCGCTCGATGGGCCACATCCTGCTGCACTTCCCCCGTGTCCTCAAGCACGCCCATCTCCAGTACACGCTTGCGAAAGTTCCGCTTGTCCAGCGGCCGATCAAGCAGCGCCTCGTACAACTGCTGCAGCTTTGACAACGGAAACTGCCGCGGCAGCAGCTCAAACCCAACCGGCTGGTACCGCACCTTCGCACGCAGCCTCTCATGGGCAACCTCAAGCACCCGGGCATGATCAAACGCCAGCGCCGGCAGATCATCCATCGCAAACCACGCCGCGCTCGCCGCATCGCTGGCGGCACGCACCGGCTCGGCCAGCACCCGCGTAAGCGCCCAGTACGCAACCGTCACCACCCGCCCCCGCGGGTCACGCCCGGGGTCACCAAACGTGTAAAGCTGCTCCAAATACACCGCCCGCAGCCCCGTCTCCTCCTCAAGCTCGCGCCGGGCCGCCACCTCCAGCGACTCATCCATGTCCACAAACCCACCCGGAATCGCCCACTTTCCGCGAAACGGTTCGCCCCCGCGCTTAATCAGCAGCACCTTCAGCGCCTCTTCATCCAGCCCAAAGATCACACAATCCACCGTCAGCGCCGGCCGCGGATACTCATAGGTATGGCTCATGCTCACACGCCCCCTTCGTTTGCCCGCATGTCCGCCAATTCACCGGCATACCCGCCCGAGAGTATCGGAAACCTGCACCAAGTCTTAGGGTCAAGGCTGTGATCATCAACATGAAAGCCCGGCGCGTAACGCTCACGCTTCCACTGATTCCGGCTCCACAGCACAAAGAACTTCTGCACCCACCCAACCAGTACCAGTCGCTCAGTTTCCGGATACGCAGCCCGCAGCGATGTCATCACCTCCACGGGTGATTGCTTCCCACCAATGGCAAGCTCCTCAATCAGCTCCAGCACCTCATACGGCATGAGATCACCCTCGCTGGTTTGGTGGGCACTCGCCGGTCGCAGCTCAGGCGTCGGGGTCCGCGAAATAATCTCCGCCAGCGCCGGAATACTTCCAACGCCCTCGGGCCCACACTGCCACATCCACCGCAGCCACCTCAGCAGGAACGCTTTGTCAATCCCTGACAGCGGCGAGAGCCCGCCGCACGTGTCACCATCCATCGTCGCGTAGCCAACCGCAGCTTCAGACCGGTTGCTCGTCGCAAGCAGCAGTGATCCAAGCACGTTGGCAAGCATCCACGCAGCTGGTCCACGCACGCGGGCCTGAATGTTCTGCATCGCCAGGTCATCAGTTTCCCAGGTCAGCTCGCGGCCCAACGCCTTTGACACCAAACCAACATACCCATCCACCAGCGGCCCCACATCAAGGTCCACATGCCTGGCCCCAATCGCCGCGGCAATCCGCTGCGCACTTTGGCGAGAACTCTCCGTACTGCCAATCGCAGACTGGTACACCGTCGTCAAGATCGAGCCAACCTGACTATCTAAATCTCCATCGGCAATCGGAGCCCGTGGCAACTTCGCTCGCAAGCCCTCGCGCCCAAGTTCCGCGCCCGCCAACGCCAGCATCGTCCGCACCAGCACAATCACACCCGCAGAATCCGCGCCGCCGCTCAGCGACACCACAAATCCCGCAGTGCCGCTCTTGCGTAAAAAATCAAACAGCGCCAGCGAAACAGCCCGTGTGAACTCCTCCTCCTTGGCGTGCGGCCCAGTCTCCCACGCCGGGATTCCGATGGCCACCCCACGTGGGTGCGCGGCCTGCGGCAGCCATCCACCAACCTCAACACACAGCGGGTCAACCCGCACCTCCGGCTGAAAGCTCGCCGTTCGCACCTGTTCAGTCCGCTGACGGTCAAGATCCACCACCGCCGAAGTCACAATCCAGTCCCGCGCACTAAGCCGTGGTCCCCGCACCATCAGCTCACCACGCGAGGCGATCATCACGCCACCATCATAAATCACACGACCAGCTTCGTTACCCATCAAATTGGCGTAGATATACGCTGAGCCAAAGGCTCGTGAGCCTTCGAGCACAAACCGCTGCCGCACATTGATCTTGCCAAACGCAAAGTGAGAAGCGCTCGGATTCATAATCACATCCACCGCCCGCGCCGCCAGCGATGCCCCCGGCCGCTGCGCAACCCAGGCATCCTCGCAAATCTCAAAGCCAATCCGCACGCCCGCCACCTCAAACATCAAGTCGCCCATCGGCAGCCGGCCCAATGGCGTGTCAATCTCACAGCGAACGCCAACCGGCCACGGCTTAAACCAGCGCGGCTCATAGTGCAGCCCCTCACCGGCCAAGTGCTGCTTGGCCACAAGGCCCACCACCTTGCCATCAACCGCTAGCGCCACACAGTTAAACACACCGTTGCGGTGCAGCACCGGCAGGCCAAAGCACACCGCCATGCCAGCCGTTTCTGGCAGCAGCGCTGCCAACTGTTCCCAGCACCGCCGCCGCAGATCGGCTCCGGCAAACGCATCCTCACACCCATAGCCCGAGATGCACAACTCCGGCAGGCACAAAATCGCAACCCCAGCGCTCCGCGCTTCTGCAATTGCGCTGCGAAGCGTCGCGGCATTACCCGCCCAGTCCATCGGCGTCAGGTTCAGCGTCGCTCCGCCAAGTCGAATTAGGTTCATCACACAGTCTCCGTGAGGTTGTTCTTTGTCGCCATGATCATCTCGCTCCGCCGCTCGTGCAGCGAAACCTCCAAGCCCGCCGGGTACTCGTGCGGCTTAAGCAGCCTCTGGCACGCGGTATCAAGAAGCGCCAAGTCACGCAGCCGCGCTGCCCTTGCCTCACCCAGCGTCGCCATCGGGCCAACCGGTTCACCCGCCCGCAGCACCGGCGTCAGCAGCAGCTCAAACTCGCCAGAAAGCCACCGACGCCGCAGCGGCTCACTCGGATGCACAATCAGCCCGGCAGTGCGAGGCTCCGCGGAAAGCTCATCATAAATCATGTCACCAACAAAGCGTCCGTTGTCAATAAACCGCCGCACCGCAAGCACGCCCGGCACACTTGCCTTCGCCGCGTGCTCGCTCGACTTGATCACCCGCCTCCACACGCCAGCCTCGCAAATTGCCCCGAGCTTGTACACGCCCCCCAGCGCGGGCTGGTCGTTGCCGGTGATAAGCCTGGTGCCCACGCCCCAGGTGTTAATGGCCGCACCTTGCTGCTTCAGACTCTCAATTGTGTGCTCATCTAGGTCATTGCTGGCCACCACCGAAGCATCGTGCAGCCCGGCTTCATCAAGCATCATCCTGGCCTGCTTACTCAAATACGCAAGGTCTCCCGAATCCAGCCGAACTCCCAGCAGCCGGTGCCCACCACGCCGCAGTTCAAGCCCAACACGTATCGCCCTTCGCACACCTTCCAAAGTGTTGTACGTGTCCACCAGCAGCAGCGTGTTGCCCGGCATCGCCCTGGCATACGCATCAAAGGCCGCCTGCTCATCCGGGAAGCTCATCACCCAACTGTGCGCGTGCGTGCCTCGCACCGGAATCCCCAGCATCCGTCCCGCCAGCACGTTGCTGGTCGCACTGATCCCCCCGATGTACGCCGCCCGCACCGCCGACAAAGCGCCATCAATCCCTTGCGCCCGGCGAAGCCCAAAGTCAACCACAGCATCCCCCGCAGCCGCCGCACAGATCCGCGACGCCTTGGTGGCAATCAAGCTCTGAAAGTTAATAATGTTCAGCAGCGCGGTCTCAACCATTTGGGCCTGCCACAGCGGCCCACGAACCCGCACCATCGGCTCATGCGGAAACGCAATCCGCCCCTCCGGCACCGCATCAATATCCAGCGTCATCCGCTGCCCCGCCAACCACATCACAAACTCAGCATCAAACAGCGGCTTGCCATCAGCCGCCACCAGCCCCCGCAGGTACTCCACATCAGCATCATCCAACTTCCACGCCCGCACCCACTCAATCGCCTCCGCCAACCCCGCGGCGATGGTGTACCCGCCACCAAACGGATTCCCCCGAAAATGCAGCGAGAAAACCGCCCCAAGCTCCGCCATCCCACTCTTGCGATAGCCCTGAGCCATCGTGAGTTGGTACAAGTCGGTGAGCAAGGCAAGGGACGGACGGTAAAGTGAGGCAAGCATGGTGGTCTCCTAACTTAGTGTAACTATTACACTATCTCGACCCATTGTCAAGCAATCTTGAAAAAATAAAACTCTCCCACAAGCAGCCCCACCCAACACCCCCCATAAGAGCGGTACGCGGTAGCGTACCGTGAACGAAGCCCACCGCCCCCAAAAACCCACAACCACCGTCGAAGCCCCCCACCTCCCGTGCCGCCCCACAGCCCACACCCTCCCCCCCGGTCCCGGCCTTGCCCTTGCCCTTGCCCTCAGCCTTGGTCTTGCCCTCCAGCCCCAGCGGGGCGCAGGGCTGTAGCCACGGGTGAAGCGCAGTCCGCAGCGCCGATGGGCGCAGCCCATCCGCAGCGGACGAAGCGCAACCCGTGGTC
>JBBRKQ010000064.1:0-22685 GCA_038231815.1 Phycisphaerales bacterium | reverse complement strand
GCCGAGGGCATCGACAGCGGCGATGAACTCACGGAGGCCTCACGGTGAGCAAACGACCTCCAAAATCAAACCTCGAAGCACAGGCCGATGCCCTCTTGGCTGCCGCCGAGAAGGCAGCCAACAAGCCCGCGCCCAAGCCCGCCGCTGGCAAGCCCGCACCTTCCAAAGCTGTAATCGGTACTGCCGCCTCATTCAAATCCCTATCCACCAAGGCTTTATCCACCAAGGCTTCATCCGCCAAGGCCCCACCCGGCAAAGCCGTCGCCCAACCGCCTTCGAAGATGAACCTGAGTTCATCCCCGGCTTCGGCTGCCGCCCGACCAGGTTCACTTTCCACCACCATGCGCGGCGGTGTCGCCCAGCCGGCTGTAACTGCCGAGCCTGAATCCACTGCGGCCCCAAAGTCCGCCCCCGCTGCCAAGGTCAAATCGCTCGACAAGACCAAGAGCATCGCCGACGATGCCAAGAGCATCGATGACCTCATCGACTCCGTCATCGAAGAAGCAGAAAACGACCCATCCCTGCTCGAAGACTCTGAATTGCCGGATCTCCCCAGCGTCCCTCGCCTCGAGCACGCAGGTGAAACGCCTGCCGCTGTGGGTCTAAGGCCGGGCCAGGCAAACCAATCTCGGCCAGCAGCTTCGGCGCTGCGTCCTTCCGGCAACCTCGCCAGTGTCCTCGGTCCGGCAGCCGCTGGCCAAGCCCCGGTCCTGCAGGAATCATCTCTCCCCACCGCCCACGCTGATCATGATGATCACGCAAGCGATGAATCGGCTGAAGCAGAAACTGAAACTGACGGTGACACAGGCACCGACACCGATACGGATATAGACGCCCATTCCGCAGCTCCCGGCAAAACCAACCTTGTCGACATGCGGCCCCCGTCACTTCGCAACGTCAAGACCAGCTCGCAGATGTACGCCGAGCGGCAGTCACGCTTCACACCCACTGTCGCGCCAACCAGCAACCCCCGCAAAGTCCGTGGCGGCGTCAAGCTCAATAGCAAGGAAGGCCCCGTCTCCCTCGCCTGGTCCGCGCAGCGCTGGCTGCGGTTAGTCGAGGACTGCGCTCCAAATGAGAACCTCGCCGAAGGTTTGGCCTACGCGCGCCTTGGCCAGACCAAATCTCTGATAACGTCCCCCGGCCTCATCTCCGCCCGCGTTCAGGGCCGCCTGCCATTCTCATACGTCACCGAGATCCGCCTGCCTCTATTTACGTTCCAGCAGTGGGACCAGGTCCTCGAAGCGATGGTGAAGGAGGCCCGTCCACTGGCCGCCCTTCTCGCCGGTGAAGTCCCGCAGAACATCGACGACTGCTTCACCCAGTTCCGCCTTCACCTCTTCCCGGCGGAACCTTCGCACATCTCGCTGAGCTGCACCTGCCACCGGGCGGCAGCCACAATCGCTGCCCAGGCCCGCAACGCCGGCCAACCTGGCCACATTGATCAACACCCAATCAGCAGTGATGAGCCTGCGCCGTCCGTTCCGGCCCCCGGGGCCGTTCCAGCGCCCGAGCCCGTCCCTGTATCAGAGATTCCAGCCCCCGCGCTGCCACCCGAGCAGCCCGCCGAAGTGGCGGCTGGTGGCCCGCTTGCGCTGAACACATACCGCGTTCCCACACCGATTGCAAGGCCCCACTCAGACAGCCCGTGGTGCAAGCACATCTGCTGCGTCATGGCGTTGGTTGCCGAGAAGCTCTCGCACGATCCCTTCCTCATCTTCCAACTCCGTGGCCTCGGTAAAGATGATCTACTCGAGCGACTCCGCCAAAAACGCGCCGTCTCTACCCCCGGCCGTCAGTCCACAGGCCTGATCGAGTCGGCAGGCCTCGATCACCCGATTCCGGTCTATCAGCCACAAATCGCCGGTGTCACCGACGCCGTCGGTAAGCCGCTCGACCAATCGGCAGATGTGTTCTGGGAAGCTGGCCCCGAGCTTGACACGATTGAGCTCCCCGTCGAGCCGCCCGCCGTCAGCCATCCGCTGCTCCGCCGCCTCGGTACATCTCCGTTCCAGGGCGCCAAATTTCCACTCGTTGGCCTGCTTGCGACCTGCTACGAAACCATCGGTGGCAAGCTGCTGATCCCAGGCCTGCCCACACTCCCGGCAGCGCTCACCACGCCCCCCGGCAGCCAGCTCCCCGGCTCTTCCGCCGCAGCCCCGCAGCTCCTTCCCGGCGGCGGACTGCTGACTTGACTCCTCCCGCTAGGTATCTCACCTTTCGTGCACGCTCAACGCAGACTCGCGCATGCAAACCTCGCCCTCTCATTCATCGCTCCAGCACGCTCCATCCAACTTTGTCGGCGGCGTCTGGCATGCCATCCCCGGCAGCACGGTGCGCTCAACCAGCCCTGATGATCCCTCGCGAACCGTCTTCTCTTCTGCGAGCCCGATTGAGCATGTCGATGCCGCCGTCGCAGCCGCGCGCAGCGCTCTGCCCGCATGGAGCAAGCTCACGCGTGATGCTCGCTTTGCAGTTTTAAAGACCTACGCCGAGCTCTGTAAATCTCACGTCGGAAAAATGGCTGAGCTGCTCTGCGATGAAGTTGGCAAGGTAATGTGGGAGTGCAAGGCCGAGGCAGGCCTATTGGCATCAAAGGTCGACATCACCTTGGACCCCGCCCCCGAAGGTGGCCTTCACCGCGTCAGTGAGTTCAATCTCGCCGTCACCCCCACACGCTCCGGGCACTGCCACTTCAAACCCCACGGCGTCATGGCCGTGCTTGGGCCGTTTAACTTTCCCGCCCACTTGCCCAACGGCCACATCGTCCCGGCTCTTGCGATGGGCAACACCGTCGTCTTCAAGCCGTCTGACAAAGCTCCCGCCGTTGGCCAACTTTTAGTTGAACTCTTCGACCTTGCGTTAAAGCAGCACGGTGCTCCGCCCGGTGTCATCAACCTCATCCAGGGCGGGGCCGATGTCGCCGCCAAACTTGCCTCCCACGCCGACGTCGACGCCATCGCCTTCACCGGTTCTTGGGCTGTCGGTCGCCGCATCCTGCAGGCAGGTCTCGACAACCCCGGTCGAATCATCGCCCTCGAACTCGGCGGCAACAACGCCGCCGTGGTCATGCCTGATGCGAATCTAAAGCTCGCCGCCATCGAGATTGTCCGCTCCGCATTCGCCACTACCGGCCAGCGCTGCACCTGCACTCGCCGCGCCATCATCCACAAGGACATCGCCAGTACGCTCATCCCACTGATTTCCAAGGTAGCCAGCAATCTGATTGTCGGCCGGCCCCGCGCAGCCCACCCCGTATTCATGGGCCCCATCATCTCCGATGCGCAGCTCCGCTCTGTCCTCCAGTTCCAGCAGCGAGCCATCGCCGCCGGGGCCGCCGTGCTGCTGGAATCTACCGCCATGCAACTGCCCGATGGTGGCCCCGCCGGGCACTATCTGACACCCGGCATCCTCAGTGTTGATCGCTTCGTGCGTGACGGCGACCCCGGCATCCAAAGCCAGACGCCAAATCAGCCAAGCATGCACCCGGGTTGTGATGAGGAAGTCTTCGGCCCGCTGCTGCGCATCAGCACCACCGATTCGCTCGATGACGGCATCGCTCAGGCCAATGCCAGCCGCGACGGCCTCGCCGCGGCCATCTTTACCGCCAATTCTGCCTCCGCCGAGCGCTTCACCCATGAGGTTCGCGCTGGCTGCATCAACACCAACACCGGCACCGCGGGCGCATCCAGCAAGCTTCCCTTCGGCGGCCTCGGCCTCTCTGGCAATCACCGCCCCGCGGGCAGCTTCGCACTTGACTACTGCGCTTATCCCGTCGCCAGCATGCATGAAACCAGCACCGTTATCGCACCTTCTGAGGGCATGCGTTTTGATGATGCCTGGCTGAAGTAGCCGACAACTCCTCTGCTTGCCACAGCCGCCCAGGCGGCCAATCATCGTTTGCTCAGTTTTTGAAATCTGCTACCCCGCTTCTGTCGTCCTAGCAAACAACCCCGCAACGTCGAGATCCCCAATGCATCTTTCCGCTCAACTTGCCCTAAACGCCGATGCCACCGCGATTTTCGTCATCCTCGGCATCCTCACGCTTGCCGCCACAGCCGCGTTGTTCTCGCCGGCCGTCCGTCGCAACAATGCAACCTTTGCTCCATGTATCGTCATTGTCGTTGTGGCGGTCTCCTCCGTCAGCGTCGGGCTGCTCAGCGCAGTAGCCTACCGCATGATGGGGTTTTGAGTTTTTTTAGTTGGCCTTCCGCCAACTTGCTGTGTTGCCAAATGGTGATCTCAGCCCCGCGGATTACTTCCGGTTGACCGCCTGCGTCGCCCCACGAATCAGCCGCCACCCGCCTAGCACAATGCCAAGCAGCGACCCGACGGTCACTCCAATCTGTCCCGTGCCGGCGTAACGGTCCACAACCCAGCCGATTCCGGTAAACAGCAAAATAAATACAATGAATTCCGTGGCAACGCCGTAGAGCTCCCACGCAGGTGAGCCGCGAGACTTGCCGCTACCCGCAGGTTGGGCCATGCTCCCAGGCAGCGGCTTGGGCAGCGCGATCTCCTGCCACACCGGCGGCGGTGGTGCCCGTGAAATATCCGGCTCGATAGTCCGTATCGGCTCCACCTGCTCACCCGGCAGGTCAGCTCCCGCCTCATCGTGAGGTTCTGATCCAGATCGGCCACTGTCGTTTCCCATGACAAAGCGTACGGCTTGTGAGTGCACAGCGCATCAACTCGCCGCGCATGCAGCAGATATCCCTCTGCTTCAACCGCTCAATTGTCAGCCAGCCATCCGACACCGGTCACCGGCCTCTTGATGCCTTTCCAGCCTTCGCTTTCCTGATAGTCGCCACTGGCTTGCCCGCAGCCGTAGCTCCGGTCTTTGCAGCCGCTGCACCAAGGCCCGCCGCATGCCCGTTCTTGCCGTTCTTGCCGTTCTCTGCGGCACTGGCTGGCGCATTGGGTGCCCACACATTGGCTCCGCCCGCTGTGCCATTGGCAGGCCCAGTCGGTGCCGCCACCATTGGTACAATCTTGCCGTCTCCAAACTCAACCAAATCGCCAAACTTGGCCTTAATCTTTTTGCCCTTGGTCTTGGCTTCCACCAAATTGCCACCCACGGCTTGCCCGGTCTTGAGCCTGGGGAAGTGTTCACCCTCCCAGCTCGCCGGGTACTTCATGTCCTCCATGCCAAGGGCAGCCTTGGTCGGAAATAGTGGCCGGAAGGTATCGCACATCACCGCAAGCTCGCCGGTGTAGCTGTGCGCCATGCTCGCCTCAATCGTCCCTGGGTGCGGCCCATGCGGTATGCCCTGCGGGTGCAGCGTCAGGCTGCCCACCTCAATGCCCTTGCGGCTGCCAAAGTTGCCCTCCACGTAATACAGCACCTCATCGCTGTCGATGTTGCTGTGGTTGTACGGCACCTTTATCGCCTCCGGGTGATAATCCAGCATCCTTGGGCAGAAGCTGCAGATCACAAAGTTGTGTGCCTCAAAGGTCTGATGAATCGGCGGCGGCATGTGCAGCTTGCCGGTGATGGGCGAAAAGTCGTTGATGTTAAAAACGTACGGGTAATAGCAACCGTCCCAGCCCACAATGTCTAGCGGGTGATAGTGAAACATATAGCTGTGCATGCAGTCGCGTGCCTTCACCCGCACTTCAAACTCCCCATACTCCTCCGAGAACATGGCCATCCCAAGCTCCGGCTCATGCACCGGCAGCCTCAAGTCACGCTCGCAGTAGGGGGCATGCTCCAGAAACTGCCCCGTCGCCTTGCTCACATACCGTGGCGGTGGCCCAATATGGCTCCCATTGGTTGTCTCAATGAGCAGGTACTTGCCCAGCGGCATCTGCTCGGAAGTCCAGTTCTCAGGTGCGCCCGCCGGTCGCCAATCTCCTTCGGCGTTGCCCACTTGGCCACTCGTCGATTTTGCCTTCTTTGGTCCTGCCTTGCGGCTGGGCGCCTCATCCCAAGTCAACTTGTAGATCACGCCCTTGGGAATAATCACATAATCCTTGGGGCCGAACTTCAGTGCCCCCATCATCGTGTGGCACACGCCCGAACCAAAGTGAATGAACAGGCACTCATCGCCCTGCCCGTTCTTGTAGTGATATTCCATCTGCTCCGTCGGATTGCATACAGCCATCTCAACATCACTGTTACCAAACAGCACCACCCTACCCGATATCGCATCGCCGCCCGCCTTTTGCCCCTGCCCCGCAGTCACACCTGCCGGGCCAAACCCGTTCATGCCCCCGCCACTTTTGACATGCCGCATCCGCATCGTGTTGGCTTCTACGTACTCAGCTTTTGTTGAGTACAGCGTCTTCCAGCCATAGACCTGCGTCGGCGGGTTGATGTGGTACATCGTGCTGCTCGGTCCGGAGAAGCCCTCCGTTCCGAACAGCTCTTCGCTGTACAGCACCCCGTCTGGCCGACGGAACTGCACGTGACGCTTCTTGGGCATGGATCCGAGGCGATAATAGTGAGGCATGCCAAATGCTACCCCCCGTGCCGCGCCCAAGTGCGGTAGCGCGGCAATTGCATCCGCTACTAAATCAAAGAAGGTTCGCCCCGCTGAGCCGGTCCGCCGCCGCCATCGACTACGCTTCAGCTACGACCTTCCCCAGTCACAGCAACGCGATATGACCGCAAGGATGACAGTGGCCAGTCATCCCGAGAGCGATAGTTCAGCCACGCTCTAGATGTGCTTTGTGTGCTCCCCATCCAGCCGCGTGGGAGCCCGTATCGTGCGGCTGCAACCCGTCCGGATGCCAGAGTTATGCCCCAGGCGCCCTAAGGCCTCCTCGCACGCAAACGTTTCCAATTCCCAGAACTTGTTTCCACTTCCGACAAGATTCCGTTGGCATCCCCTCCGAACCGGTGTATCTTGTGCCTAGGACCGCTTCGGTTATCGAACCTTCTTGAGCACCCCATCGCCGTGCCTCCCCGTCTTATTTCAGGAACCCCGCAATGAACAACGACGCCACCCCGGGCAATCTCTCGGACACCAACCCAGCGACCGGCTTGGGTGATCTTACCCGTCGCGGCTTTTTGGCCACGTCCGGCTCCCTCACGGCCGCTGTCGTTGCCGCGGGTGCCGCCGCAAGCGTGGCGGGCTTTGGCAGCGGTCTCTTGCTCCCCCGGACCGCACGTGCCGTCGGCGGCCTTAGTGCCGGTCGCCTAAAAGTCGGCGTCATCGGCTGCGGCGGCCGCGGCACTGGCGCCGCCATCAACATGCTCGAAGCCTCCGACGATGTCGAAATCGTTGCCATCGGTGACATGTTCCCCGACCGCATCGCCGGTGCCCGGGGAGAGCTCGCCAAGCTTGACAAGCCAATGCTCGATCGCGTCAAGGTGACCGATGCCATGGTGTTCACAGGCTTTGATGCGTACAAAAAGGTTCTGGGCTCCGGCGTTGATGTCGTCATCTTGGCTACCCCGCCGGGCTTTCGGCCCACACACTTCGCCGCCGCCATCGATGCCGGCAAGCACGTGTTCATGGAGAAGCCCGTCGCTGTTGATCCCGCCGGAGTCCGCAAGGTCATCGCCGCCGCGAAGCTGGCCGGTGAAAAGAAGCTCAGCGTTGTCACCGGCACCCAGCGCCGGCACGAGGCGTGCTACCTCGAGGCCATGAAGCGCGTTCAGGATGGTGCCATCGGCAAAGTACTCTCCGCCAACGTGTACTGGAATCAGGGCAGCCTGTGGATGAACGAGCGTCAGCCAAACTGGAGCGACATGGAATGGCAGCTTCGCAACTGGCTGTACTTCACGTGGCTCTCCGGTGACCATATCTGCGAGCAGCACGTCCACAACCTAGATGCGGCAGCTTGGTTCATGGGCGATTCGCCCAAGTCCGCGTCCGGTCAGGGTGGCCGCCAGGTTCGAATTTCCCCGGCCTATGGCCACGGCTTCGACCATTTCGCCGTTGACTATGAGTACGCCGACGGTCGCCGCGTCAGCAGCTATTGCCGCCAGATTGACGGGTGCAGCAACCACGTGGAGGAAATCATCCTCGGCAGCGATGGCACCATGAAGCTTTCCTCCGGTCGCGCTGAGATCATCGGCAAAAAAGCTTGGAAATGGAAGGGCGAGCAGCTGAACCCTTACGTTCAGGAGCAAAAAGATCTTGTCGCCAGTATCACCGGCGGCACATACCTAAATGAGGCCGAGCGAATCGCCAAGAACACCATGATGGCCATCATGGGCCGCATGTCTGCCTACACGGGCAAGGATGTAAGTTGGGAGTTTGCAATGAACAGCAAGCTCGAAACCATGCCAACATCGCTGGAACTCAGCTCGCTGCCAACGCCCCCCGTGGCCGTTCCCGGCACAACGCCCCTCGTCTGACCGGAGCACCGCCTTTCAGGCGGTGTCCAAAACCCCGAATAGCACGGCCAGTAGCATCACGGGCATCGGCCGTCTTGCTGGCTCGGTCACAGGCTATCGCTTGAAAAGGTGATCCCATTTTGAACTCACCTCGGAGTACCCGCCCCATGAAGCGTCGTGATTTCATCGCTGGTTCCCTCGCCGCCACCGCCGCCGCGGGTGTCGCCCCATCCGCCCTCCTCGCCACCGAACGCACAAAGCCTCAGGCCCCCGTGCAGCGCAAAATCAATGGTCGCATCAAGCAATCCGTCTGCCGCTGGTGCTTCGGTGGTGTTAAGCTGGCTGATCTCTGCAAATCCGCCAAAGAAATGGGCATGCAGTCGGTTGAACTGCTCAATCCAGACGAGTTTGCAACCGCCAAAGAACACGGCCTCACCTGCGCCGTCGCCAGCTTCGTCAAGTCCAACCCCATAAGCAAGGGGTTCAACCGCATCGAGAATCATGATGCGATGGTCCGCGATCTTGAAGAACGCCTCCCCATCGTCAAAGCAGCGGGCATTCCTGCCCAAATCGTCTTCTCCGGCAATCGCGCGGGCCAGAGCGATGCAGAGGGTATCAAGAACTGCGCCATCGGCCTCAAACGCATCACACCGCTTGCAGAGAAGCTTGGCATCACGCTTGTGATGGAACTTCTCAACAGTAAGGTTGATCACAAAGACTACCAGTGTGACCGTACCCCTTGGGGAGTCGAGCTTTGCAAAGCCGTTGGTAGCTCCAGATTCAAGTTGCTGTACGACATCTATCACATGCAGATCATGGAAGGCGACGTCATCCGCACCATCCGTGACAACTTTGAGTTTATCGGTCACTACCACACCGCCGGTGTTCCAGGCCGCAATGAGATCGACATGACCCAGGAGCTGAACTATAAAGCCATCTGCGAAGCCCTTGTGGAAAAGAAATACGACGGGTTTCTCGGCCAGGAGTTCATGCCCGCCCAGAAAGGCGGCATGGCCTCCCTCCGCGAAGCCTTCATCATCTGCGACGTCTAGGGCCGCCGCCCCGTGGCATCGCCATTCTTGGCGATGTCTTACTGCCTTGATTTGAACCGTCAAAGTTTAGCCATTTGCTATCCCGCCCCGCTACCGTTTCCCCGTGACCCCAGTCCTTCAACTAGCAAGTGTCCGTTTCTCCTGGCCCGGCCAGCCCGCCGGCGCTCCCCCAGTGCTAGACGGCGTTTCGTTCGCCATCCAGCCCGGTGAGCAACTGCTGCTCCGTGGTGGCAGCGGCAGCGGCAAAAGCACGCTCCTGTCTGTTATCGCTGGCCTGCTCACTCCCGGTTCCGGGACCGTTTATCTCACCGGGCAGAATATCTATGCCCTGCCTCAAGGTACGCGCGACGCGTTCCGCGGCACGCACATCGGCATGATCTTTCAGACCTTCCAACTCCTTTCCGGCTTCTCCGCTGCCGAAAACGTCATGGCTGCCCTTATGTTCAGCACCGTCCCGCATGCAGAACATCGCCCCCGTGCCGTCAAACTGCTGACAGATCTCGGCATCGCTCGCCCCGATGCAGAAGTTGGAACGTTCAGTGTCGGCCAGCAGCAGCGCATCGCCGTCGCCCGCGCTATTGCCTGCAAGCCCGTTCTGGTCTTGGCCGATGAACCCACCGCCAGCCTTGACCCCGACAACGCCCTCGCGGCCGTCGGCCTCATCCGCCAGGCCTGCCGCAGTACGGGGGCGGCCCTGCTGGTCACCAGCCATGATCCAGCCCTCCGGGGCACGTTCGATCGCGAACTGCTCATTTCCGGCGGCAGGCTGGACAACGCGGCCGCCACCGATGTTGTTCCTGCCGGTCCCGCCACCAGCGCAAAGGAGCGCGTGTAATGGCCCTCACCGACATGAGCATCGTGGCAAAGTCGCTGAAGCACCGGCTGTTCTCAACCGTAACCACCGCCCTGATGGTTGCAGTTGCCGTCGCGCTTCTGCTCACGCTTCTTGGCCTGCGTGAATCCGCGGCCAAAGCCTTCGCACGCGGCACCGGGAACATGCACATTCTGGTCTGTGCTGATGATTCGCCCCTCGCTGGCGTGCTGAACTCTGTCTTTTATGCAAGGAGTCCGCGAAGAGCCATCACGTATCAACTCTACAGCAAGCTCTCAGAAGATGGGCGACTGGCCTGGTCCATCCCCGTGCAGCACGGCGATAACTTCAAGGGCTTCCCCACCATTGCCACCACTCCGGAAATTTTCACGAAGTTTGAACCAGTCGCTGGCGAAAAATGGCAGTTTGCCTCTGGCCGCGGCCTGACCGAAGGAACTTCGGGCACATGGGACGTCGTCCTCGGTGCCGAGGCCGCCCGCGGTACCGGCATGAACATCGGCGACAAAGTCATTATCACGCACGGCACAGCAAAGCAAGGCCACCAGCACGATGAACATCCCTTCACAGTCGTGGGCATCCTCAAGCGTACTGGTTCGCCCCATGATCGCGCTGTGTTCATGAATTTAAACGCGACATGGATCATGCACGCCGATGACACCCGCCACGCCAGCGCGAGCGGTAAAGAAGTCGAGGAACCCACCGAGGCAAACCTGACCGATTCTGAGAAGATGATCACCGGCATTTATCAGCGGATCAAAACCCGTGACGGCTCAGAATCAAGCCCCGCGATTGGTATGGTCTTTGATGAACTTCGACGCGATGTTCGCCTCACCGTCGCCCGACCCAGCGACGAGGTCAACAACCTCATGCGCATCGTCGGCAATGTAGACCGAATTGTCCTGGTCATCGCCTGGATCGTTCTACTCAGCTCATCCATCAGCGTTATGCTCGCACTTTACAACAGCATGGAGCAGCGTCGCCGGCAAATCGCGGTCCTGCGCGTGCTCGGCGCAAGCCCGCTGCGCATTGCTGGCTTGGTCGTCACAGAGTCCGCGATCGTTGGCCTCATCGGTGCTGCCACCGGCGTGCTGCTCTTTGCCCTCGGTGGTGTGCTGGCCGTCCGCATCGTTCAGGACAAGCTCGGCCTCGTGCTTGCCCTCCAGCCAGATGCAAAGGACGTTGTGCTCGTTCTTCTGGGCACGCTCGCTCTCTCGGTGCTTGCTGGGCTTGTGCCAGCAATCGTCGGTTACCGCACCGATGTCGTGCGCCAGCTCCGCCCAATTGGCTAAGCGCCGCCCCATCAAGCCGCCTCACCTCATCCCGCGATCGCCTTGCTAATCACTATCGCCACCGCAATGATCAGCGCAGCCACCACAATCGCTACCGCGATGTTCTTGTTCTCCGTCAGCTCACGCTGCACATCAATCTTGGGTGTGATCCAATCAAAAGCCTTAAAACCAATCAGTATCAGCACTAGCCCCACAAGCCCAAAGGCGGTTGCCGCCAGCAGAGCTTCCCCCACCGAGCGAGCCTGCCACGGGCTGACGGCAGTAGCCTGTAATGCGGGGGCAGCTTGCGCCTGGACTGCCGCCAGAGCGCTAGTGACGAGAGCGAGTGCGATGAACGAGGGCATTCGGTGTTCTTTCCAAAGAGGTAAAGGTAAAGGTAAAGCGGACACAGTCACTTGCCGGCCAGACCCTATCTAACGGGTGAAATAGTGCGGCACAAACGGGCTGACATTGCTAGTAATGCGTGATTCATCCTCGCGGATGCCCAAACCCGAGGCCTTATCCCCGATCATCCAAACTCCCATGACAGGGCGGACCCCATCAAACACTGGCAGCTCAACTGCCTTCTGCCACACGAATGCCGTCGCGTCATCGCCGGCTGCTGTTGCGTACGGGCCATCAGACTTCTCAATCACCAGCCCGGACCGTGAAATCTCCACGTTGGATCCTTCGCGTGAACGGATAGGTTTTTTTACAACATGCCCCGACATTGGCTTGAGTGATGCCGGAAGGATGTAGGGCGAGTTGGGATATAGCGTGTGCAGAACCGCCAAGATTCCCTTGCTCGACAGGATCGATTTCCACGCTGGCTCTAGCCAACGCGTGCTGCCTCGTTCAACGTTTGATCCAAACTCGTCGCTAAAAATCCACTCCCATGGGTAGAGCTTAAAGCAGCTTGACATGATCCTCAACTGCTCATCAACAAACGCTCGGCGGCTTGAATCCCAGCCCACCATCCCCATATCAAGCTGCGAACTCTGTAATCCGGCCTGCTCCGCCGTATCCCGCAAATACCCGCACGTCATCACGTCTTCAAACGTGTCCATTGAGGCAAAGTGCACGAGTCCTCCCTTCAACAGCCCCATCGCTCCCCACCGAGCCACCAAGTCCTCATGAATGCTATTGAATTGATCTGCATCCGGCCTCACGTCCTTCAACCAGTACCACTGCGTCACCGCGGCCTCGATCAGCGCCGTCGGAGTGTCCGCGTTGTACTCAAGCAGCTTGGGAGTGAAATTGCCGTCATAACTAAAGTCAAAGCGGCCGTATAGGTGCTTCTCGCGCCGTTGCCAACTCCGTGTCACCAGTGCGCGATAGCGCTCCGGAATGCCCACAAGATCCCACAAGTTCTCGCCAATGACCGCCTCTACCGCCTGCAGGCACATCGCATGGCACTGTTCCGCTGCAACGGCAATCTGCTCAATTTCAGCCCGGCTGAATCGGTAGCACGCGCTCTCATTCCAAAGCTCCGCGCCGTCAATGCTGTGATACACCAGACCCTTGGCCGCAACGGTGTCCTGCCAGTTCGGCCGCGGCGTTATTCTCTCGCGCTTCATGCTTATGACCCTCCGCCACCCGTGGCATGCCCGGATGAGCCAAAACCGCCCCGGCTGACGCCCCCTGAACTCGATGACCCGCCAGAGCCACCGCCTGAAACGCTTCCCGAGCTGCCTCGAAAGCCGCTGCCCATGAATGGGAAAAACCCTCCGTGACCGCCTCCGGAGCCACCACTGCCGTCTCCAGACTCCGGGCCGCTGCATTGCGAAACCAACAACGTCGCGCCAAGGGCCGCGGCGAGCCCGACCGTAATGACAATCGGCACCGCAGTACTTGACCTCCTGGTCCCGTTTGAGTCTCCAAAGTCCATTCCGGAGTGTACACGGACTCTGCCTACAAAGGGCGATAGTCCGATACTGTGTTATCCTGTCAAAAACAGGGCTTGGCCCGTCGACAACGCCGCGAGGTGTCAAATCCGCGTGCTGTATCAAACAATGGACGGCCCCGCCAGAGGGCTTGGATGTGCGAGGAGGGATTACACAAGGGGGTAAAGGTTGGGCCTGACAAAGACTCTGCTTGCCCGAAAAATCAGACCGCAAAAACGAAAAACGGCCTTTGCAGGCCGTGTTTCTTCCACATTAGTGGAGGCTAGGGGACTCGAACCCCTGACCTCATCCATGCCATGGATGCGCTCTACCAAAACTGAGCTAAGCCCCCATGATCCTTCAGGTGTTGATCATGGCTGTCGGATTGTCGGTCCGTGGCCAATGCCGCGTGACTGCCGATCATAGCCACGCGATGGAAAAAGCCAAGTCGATACGGTAGATTCGTTAAGCCAACACCAGGGCCGTGCCCGTTCCCAAGGTCCGCCGACCTAAGTGACCGTTGACTTTCCCTTCAAAATCCAACCGAAGTCACATCTACAACCGCCCAGCGGTACCAATTGGTCCAAACAGGACCCTATTAGCGGTCCAGGATTTGCCTGCGCTCCAACACACCAACTCGCTGACCGGCCTGCCAAGTGACGAAGCCAAATCTGCCGGCTATCGAGATTCTCGAAACGAAGCCGCATATTTCTGCCCCTATCGCGAAAAAAATGCCCCTCCATCCGTCAAGAAAAACGACATCCATCCTCTCCCTCGTTCCTCGGTATTGCCCTCTCTTCTTTTGCCGCGATGGGCGCATCCGTGCGACGGACCGACCGGACCAGCCCGGCTCTCAAGCTGGCACGCAGCGATTCTGTGGATCCCTGGTATGTTGTAGTTCTTGACGCCAGGTCTTTGTAAATTCGGTACCGCTCTTGCAGAATCTTCATCGCTCGCCCTGCGCATTGTGCTAGCCTTGACTCCGCACCGGGTGGAGGCGGGAAAAGTCGGCAAAATGCCGCCCGCGGCGGAGCCGCGTGATGAGTGAAGCCATGGATGAGCCAAACCGCTTGAATGTTCAATCCGCAGATGAAGCGTTCTCTACGCCGCCCCCGTTGTTGCCTGCCTTTGGTGCGGGGTTCATCTCGGGCTTGCCCTCGCTGGATCTCTCACGCCGTTTGTTTCTTCAAGTCTCGGCTGTGGCCGGCCTCATCGCCGCGGCAGGTTGCCAGAATCAAAGCGGTGGCTATCCCGATCCGGTTGATCCCGGTGCCGGCAGCGCAGGCATGCCCACGCCACCGCGGCCAAGCGGCCAGCAACCGCCAGAGCCTCGCATCGCAACCCCGTACCCGACGCAGCCGCCGTCCGGCGGTGGTGGAATCACGCCAACCACACCGCAAGGCGTAATCCGCCGAAGCAGTTGGACTCGTGCGGGTGTCGCACGCCCAAACGAAATTTTTCAGCTCCGAAACGTCACGCGTATCACGATCCATCACGAGGGCGTGACTCCCTTTACAACCACCAGTGAAGATGCGACCCGCCAGCGACTAGAGATCATCCGCCGCGGCCACGTCACCGTTCGCGGCTGGGCCGACATCGGTTATCACTATCTCATCGATCCCGCAGGCCGCATCTGGGAAGGTCGCAACATCCAGTATCAAGGTGCCCATGTCAAAGATCAGAACGAGGGCAACCTCGGTATCATGGTCATCGGCAACTTCGAGAAGCAAACCCCAAATGCAGCACAAACCTCCACGCTCACCCGGTTTGTCGCCAGCCAAATGAGGCAGTATCGCGTGCCCGTCAGCCGCGTCTTCACGCACCGTGAGCTCGCGCCAACGGAATGCCCCGGTCGCAATCTCCAGCAGTATCTGGTCATGGCCAGAGCATCCGGTGGGCCACTTCGCGTGGCGCTCGCGCAGGCTGGCGTACCCGAACTCGCCATCGCTTGAGGTCGGCTTTCAAGCCGTCCGTCTTTCATCCGGACCAGCATCGCTGTCGGCTTGATTCAAAGCCGCAGCGGCCGAGCTTTGGCCATTGCTGTCTTGCAGTGATCGTGTGCCCGACTTTACTTCGCGGGCGTAACTGCCTTCTCGAGCCTTGCGTACGCCATCGCCACGCCGATCATGAGCCCGCCGGTCGCCAGAAAGCTGGCCACACGCCACAGCCCACCCACTGAAGCAAGATCGATGATGACCACCTTCAGCAGCGTCACCATCAACAGGCCAAGACCGATGCGTCGCAGCAGCTTTGCCATGCTCCCAGCGCGAGCCATCGCCGCATCATCCATTGCACCGCGCCGAGACTTGGCCAGCACAAACCCAATAAAGCCGCGGGCTTGCGTCCCAAACTTGCCTGCCCCGGCAATCGCGGCAGGCAACGTTAATCCCACAGCGATGCAGGCCACTGCCAGCACGCTCCAGTAAATGGAGATGCCCGAGCCCGCCGCAGAGCGCTGGCTTGACACCATGTGCGTCACACGTGCCGCTTCCAACGTGGTAGCCACAAACATGATGACCACCGCGGTGTATCCCATGATCTTCAGCAGCGGCCGCGAAATCGGTCCTGGCATCGGTTGCGCCCACGGTGCGCGATGTACAAGCCAGCGGCACTGAGCAAGCACCATCGTGTAGCACGCAATAGCGAGCATCGCCTGATGTATGACCGCCAGCCCCGGCAGCCAAGTCCACTTGGGCTCGAACATGGCGTAAAAACCCAACGCCATCACGCTCAGCGGCACGGCCAAACCGCCCACAAGCCGCGGCAGGCGAAGGCGATGGTCAACCGCATTGAGCTGTGTGGCCGCAAGCAGAAGCCCAGCCCAAGCGGCAAACAGTGAAGCTGTAGAAGTTTCCGGGTGCAGCGGCACCAGCAGCGTGACAATAACACCAATCCCCGCGACAATCCTCGCAATGATGTGCCGGGTTTCAGCGACTGAGCCAATCAGCAGCAGTCGCCCAATCGTCACGCAAGCCATCGCCGCCAGCAAAGCCTTCACGTTCCAGAGACCAAGGTGCAGCCCCAGTAGTTCGATGGAGCTTGGATCCGCCTCTCCGGCTACGGCCACGGGCCCATCCAGCAATCGCATCAGTGCAATCCCCAGCAGCAACAGGCCATAGCCGTCAAGCAAGACAGAGTGCAGTTTACGCCCCGCCGCTATCGCGCCAACGGCCATCGCCAGCCAAACGAAAACTGCTGCATCGTCACTCGCGGCAAGTGCAACGGTCACCAGCAACAGCGAAGCGCCCTGAAGCAGAAATGAAAATGCAAGTGCAGCAACCGGCGCAAGCCGCCCGCCGGAAGTGAGAAGCACCCGGTGTATGGACGCAATAAACCTTGTGAAAAAGCTCAGTTCCTCGAGCGGCGAACCTCTCCCCGACCGCATCGCCGCAGCCCCGCAAAGCGCAACACTCGCAATCGTCATCACTGCCGTGGCAGTCCAGTCCAGCGATGGCTCAAGCTGCCGTGCCGCCGCCACGCCCAGCAGTGCGCACCATCCGGCCACACTAAAACTCGCAATCGGGGCCAGTCCCCTTGAAAACAAGGCCTCCAAACCGCTGATGGTCAGCGTATCAAGATCCCATCCGCTGACGGCACTGTTGTCAGCTCCGCCGACCAATTCCATATCCGCCTGTCGCCTCTCTGCCCGAAGCAGCGCGAACACCTGCATCACGGCGTAGACAACACCAATGAAGCTCAGCACCACCTCGGCATTGGTGCTCACTTTGCTCATGCACCAAAGGCCGCCCAATATCAGCGTTCCCCACCACGCCAGTGTGCCCGAGAGGCTGAACCATCCACGGAGCTTCAGTGAAATAATCTGCCCGGCGCACAGGAGCACGGTCAGGTACACGGGCATTACAAGGATTGATCCACTGGACTGGTAAAGAAACACCGGCGCCATGTACGCGCCAAGCAGCCCGACTACCGCGATGATCGGCTGGCGGCTAACAACGGCAACTACTACGCCGATGCCGCCAACAAATGCCAGAAGTGAGAAGGCGACGCCATCGCCGACGATGCTGTACCATCCCCACGCAGCTAGCACCGATGCATACGAAATGCCAATGCCCGCCGTCGAGATCCCGGTCGATACCGCCGCGCCGTACCGGCGCCGAATAAGCTCGCCGCTGCCCAGCAGCGCAAAGCCAGCAAGCCCCGTCAGCACGCAGCGAAGCGCCGGCGATATCCCTGAGAACCAACCCTCCGAAATCGCCAGTTTCAGGAAAAGCACCGCGCCGATGCAAACCGCCGCCGCACCCAACGCGGCAAACGCCTTCCCACCAATCAGCCGCTCCCAGTCAAACGGCGCACTCGATACCGTCGGTTCGGGCACCGTCGGAAACTCTGGTGGTGCAACCCACCGGTGTGTCGTTGACCTCGGCTCCGTCCCCGCGTCACTCACCGCTGCCGGCACAGTGTCCGCTCTGGCTGCTCTCGTCTCGCCCCGATCGCCCTCCCCGGTAACCGCGTCGCCTGCCGCTGGCTGATTCCCGTACAGCGAGGTAAACGCTTTGCGTTTGTGCGGGGAATACTCCCCCGCGGCGTCAACTCCCGAACCACCAGACCAAACCGCCGGCCCAGCCGCTGGCACCTCCGGTCGATTCTCGAACTCCGGCTGCCTTGCGGGAACTATCGGCGGCAGCGGGGGAGGCAAGGTCGTTAAAGGCAAGGGCGTTGGAGGCAAGGTCGTTTGAGGCAAGTGCGCGGGAGCCAACAGTGGTCCAGCCAGCGGCGGCGGCTGCACCACCGCTGGTGCAACGGCTTTGGTCGTCGCAATGCCAAGCCGAGTGGTAATCAACTCCAACCGCCATAACACATGAGTCATCGACCGTTCCAATCTCGCAATGGCCGCGGCATCGGTCCCCGCCTGAGGCGCTCCTGTGCCCCCTGCCTCATCACGAAGCGATGACGGATCTGCCGGTTTGTCAGAATCGTGATTTGACATATTTTTGCTCAAAAGGCCGCGAAGCACATGGACGACCTATTGTTAGTATGAGCTAACATTTGGTTTCACGAATCGTCGTTCAAGATAGCCTGTTGAAACCGTAGGGTCTGAATAACTTGCCCGACCTGCAACGTCTTGGTTTTGTAGATGTCCACCGGACTTCAACCCTCCTCCGAGCTCACTACGCATCCGTTCGTCGCCCTTGCAGTGTGGGCCACGTTTATCCCGCATGTCGGCTCAGTCCAAAGTTCCAAACTCAGTTCGCCCGCACAAAGCTCATCAGTTTTTCACTCGCCTTGAGCAGCGTCAGCTCGTCCCCCGAGATTCGAAAGCTGTCGGCCCGGGTCAGTTGGAGAAGGAAAGCCCTCTCCACCTTGTCCGCCACCGGTGGCCCCGCCATCCTGGTTGATGCCGCTTGCGACATCGAAAACCTTCCGCTCGGGAGCCCCGCCAAGTCCACCGAACTCATGAGCCGGTTCACACTCGAGTGTCCGAACACTTTTCCGTCCTCGGAAAACGTGAGTTCCGGTGCATTGCTGCCCTCGGTCGCCAACTTTGAAAGATCATTGCCCGGAAGACTGTTTAGTGTCCACTTCCCAAAAAGCTGGCTGGCTGCAGAAGTCGATTCGCCAGCAACGTCACCCGTTTCACCGCTATGGCAACCGCTCAGAATAAGCGTACCGCCGAGAGTGATGCAAGTGGCAAGCGCGATACAGGCCGCGGTGCTCGATCGGTTTGTTGTCATTGCCTGACCTCGGTTGGCGGTGAGCTGTCGTTCAACTGCTCGTCGTAATTACACCGTCACGAGCATACCTAAGTATTGCTACCCAAACAGCGACAAGCCATGCCCAACATCTTGTTTTGAGAATTCGTCGCTGGCCCAGCCAGAACGTACCCACTTGCCCCCTGTGAGCGCAGTGCGGAAATCACCCGCATCGTCGTCTCCAATAACCTCAAATTCGAAATCCCGCCCACTGCCTTGATCAGACACCCCGTCTGCCGTTTTCGCCAACGCCAACCCTCACCGTCCGCCCGAATTGATTCCGCCGCCCGGAAGATCCAGCAAGTTCCACGCATCCTCAACGCGTTGCCGCGCTTGAATGTCCGAGATCGAATCCGGCAAATCCTTCGCAAACTTTCCTGATGGATCACTGTACCAATTCACTGACCAGTCTAGCCGACCCACATTACTCCCAAACTTGTGGCTGAAGTCCGTCTGTGACGAAAGCCCATCCGCTACAAACGCAGTGCTCGGGCCGAAACGGTCAAGCATGTTCAAACCTTGGGGCAGTGCCCGCAAGTGATAATTCGAGACGATCTCAGTCGTCCCGTCCAGCATAAATGCTGGCAGATAGCGAGTCATTCTGTGCTCGCCGGTGTGCGCCGGGCAGTAGTATGAAGCGACCGAAACTCCATAGTTGCGAATCCACAGCACGCCCAGCCCGTCCCATCCCGGTGTCACTCCCTCAAGCCGCACCGTTTGCATCCGCTGCGGCTGGAAGCTTGCATCCAGCACCTTCGGTGCATATACGCTTCCGGGCAACATTGACTTGTAGTCGCGAGCGTAATGCTCGCTGGCTAGCAGCAGTTCGCGAATATGCCCGCTGCAGATCACCTTGTGCGTCGTTTCGCGCACCTTCGACAGCGTCGGCAGCATGATCGAAATCAGCACGCCAATAACAGTAATCGAGATCAACACATCCAGAAGTGTGAATCCGCCGCGGGTTCTGGGTTGATTGGTATTGTGCTCGCAGCCGTGGCCAAACGCAGCGGCCGACGCTTTACCACGCAGCGCGATTTGCACTGAGTGTCCGCAAGCGTCAATCTGGCGATGAGTAGTACGCACGGGATATTCCCAGCCCTGACAGTTCTCGGCATAACTGTACACGGAGTTTGGGCTTTACGCAACCATAACTATTCAAAGAATCCAAATGTTTGTTTTTGCGCGTGAGTTTGGGCAACCTTTCCCTATGAGATATCCACGTCCGAATAACATGTTGTCTCCTGCTCGTTCTCCCAAAAATCCGCAACATCCAGCATCCGAATCGCTTCCCACGCGTATAGCCTCTCGCAAGACGTTCGTCTCGCACTCGTGGGGGGGCGGAGTCCTCTGAGGCCTTTTTATGCCTGGTTCTCCGGAAGTACAGGCGATTGACCTTGCGTTGATGCAGGCAGTCGCACGGGGGGAGTCAGCCGCCATCGGTCGCTTGTACGACCGCTTTGGTTCACTTGTCTATCGAATGTCTACCCAGTCTCTCCCAACCCGTGACCAAGCAGATGAGGCCGTCCAAGAGGTCTTCATTCGACTTTGGAAAACCGCGGCTAGGTATGATCCGACTCGAGCTGCCCTCGTGACATGGGTCATGCTCATTACCCGCCGTTATCTGGTCGATCGCCTCCGCCGCGGACGCTCGGCCATGAAGCCCGCAGTGCTCGATGAGAAGATCACCGGTGAAACCCAAATCGGAGCGGTCCCAATTCCAGCCCGTGGGGTCGAGAATCAGGAACGGTACTCAAACCTCATGCAGCGTATAGAAAAGCTTCCTGAGTTGCAGAAAAAAGTCGTAACCCGCGCTTACCTGAATGGACAGACGCTCCGCCAGATTGGTGAGGAGCTCAACACCCCCCTCGGCACGGTCAAATCGGCTCTCAGCCGTGCCCTGGTTCGCCTACGTGAAAATGATGGTGCCGAAGGAACGATCGTATGAACTTTCAAACACTCATTGAAAATGCAGCCCTTGACTCGTTCGGTCTTCTGGACCGGCGTGAGGTGGAACTTTTCGAGCAGGAACTCGCCACCGCTCCCGCGGCGGTGAAGGCCAGCGTTGCCTCCCTTCAGGAGCGACTGGTGATGATTGATCTCCCCCCGGAGATCACTGAGGGCGACCACGCCAACATGCCCCCAGCCGACTTGCGCGAGCGAGTCCTCGCCACATTGGGCACCGAGATCGCCGCTGCGGCCATCGTGGCGGCTGGTGGTGAGTCCGGTTCTTACCGCTTTGTCAAATCGTCCGGCGTGAACCCTTGGTGGCGTGCAAGCGCGATCGGTGCCATCGCGGCGGCTCTTGTGCTCGGCGTCACCACCGTTATGCTGCGTGAGTCGTTCCGCGAGGTCGATAACGCGATGCAGTCTAACGCCATGCTCAATCAGGTCAGCCGCTACGGCAACTCGTTTGAGAACTTGCTGCTGGACCCCGCGACCAAGTTCGTGCAGTTCACCCCGGTGGCCACGACCGAGAAGAGAGCACCGGCTGCCGTACTGATGTACCGCGATGGTGGTGAAGCCCAGTTCGTCGCCCGTGACCTTTCCCACGAGCTGGCTAAGTTCAAGCTCATGGCCACCGATGAAAAAGGTGAACAGCACATCCTGGCCAACATTTCTGGCCCCCGCGCTGCGACCATGTGCAGCATGAACGGTATGGATCCCAACAGCACCTTGGCCCTCGTTCCCGCAGGCCAGGATGCTGGTAAGGCGATCCTAAAAAGCGTGGGCGGCGTTCGCGCTGGCCTCTCACTGGCCGACCGCTTCGCGATGCTCGCTGCGGTCTCAAACGGTTCCGAACTGCGCTGAGTGAATCAAGCATGAACCAGCGTTAGTCTGACAGTGTCGCGCAGCGGCCTAGCGATGGTGTTTGAGTTGGCGAGGATCAGTGGCTTAAACGATTCCTACGCGGAAGCGCAGGGTGAGGGACATCGTGTGATCACTGAAAAAATCTTCCAAGCCCCCAAGCGACGCATGCGGCAGTTTATTCGCTGTGCAAACCGGTCGACTTCAAAAGCAAATTCTCGCACCGTACACTTCCGCGCACCGGTATTGCAGGCGCTTGCCCAGATGATGGGGTGAAAGTCGCTCCGCTCGGTTTGGCCCTCTGAAGTGGGTTTACTTCGACCAAACCCAGCGCCCGTCCCAACGAGGTGAACAAGCGACATCCTGTGCTGGAGATGGGGAGTCACGGTGCGAAAGGAGTACGCTTGTTGATGCGGGTACCGGGCACCAAGATATACCGTGCGTTTGAGGAGTTGGACCGGTTCAGTGATGACCAGTGCCGGCGGTTCCTGAAATCTGCTCGGCGACCAACCTGGTTGCGGGCGGTCTGGGGTTTGTTGGCTTTGGGTCTCAGTTGTACCACTGGCGGGGTTGGCATGTTCGTGATCTTTCAGACGGTAGATTTGGCGAAAGCCAGTACGCTGATGTTGCTGCTGATTGCGGTGCCCACGCCGATGCTTGCCGGGCTTTTAGGGCTGTGGTTTGGAGATTTTGTGCTTCGGCGGCAGCTGCGGCGAATCATCCACACACGCGGCTCATGCCACGCGTGCGGGTATCTGCTGCTGGGCTTGCCGGTTACGGAGGCCAACACAGTCGGCTGCCCTGAGTGTGGGCTGGTATCTGAAATAGACCCGGCGATGGGGGAGCT
>JBBRKQ010000063.1:0-23038 GCA_038231815.1 Phycisphaerales bacterium | reverse complement strand
TTAAAGATGATGCTGCCGGGCCCGACGGCGATGGGGGCGTTGTTGGTCAGGCTGACGCCGGCGCCGAAGGTGATGGTCCGGCCTGCGGTGTTGGCATCGATGGTACCGTTGTTGACCACCGCCATCGTCTGCCCGATGCACTGGCTGCCGATGTTCAGGTTACCGCCGCGGATGATGCCCGTGGGGGCGATCGTCAGCGTGCCGGGGGTGGCTTGCTCAAAGGTGGCTGAACTTGCTGTATCAACTACGATGGTGCTGGCCAACGTCTGGTTGCCCTCGAAGGCGATGTTCGGGCTGCTCCCGGTCAGGGTCAGCACGCCGTTGTGGGTGACGTTGTTCCAGCGGATACCACCGTTGTTGACCGTGAGGTTGCCGTTGATCGTCAGGTTGCTCAGCCGACCGTAGTTGCAGACGGGGGGGAACGTCAGGCTGCCGCTGGCCGCCAACGTGTAGCTGCCGCCACTGAGCGTTGCGCCACCGGCGAGATTGAGCGGGGCGTTGAGCGTGCCCGTCGTGACCGTCAGCACGCGGCCGGAACCGAGGTTGAGTTGTCGCGACAGTGAAAGCGACTGCACGGTGACATCGACTGTGGAAATCGAAACAGCCGTCGCACCTGCGGGGATGATCACATCCGCGGCCGCAGCGGGAATGCCCACCGGTGACCAGTTGCTGGCGGTGTTCCAATCGGTACTGGTGGTACCCGTCCACGTGACGGTTTGCGCAGCGGCAGGTGACAGCACCGTCGCCACGATGCAGATGCAAATCTGCCAAGTTGAAACCTGAAGCAAAGCGCGCCGGGTAAGGGTCAACAGATTACACAGCATGACCGAATCTCCTCATTGGCGGCAGGGCGGAACGACTCAATCGTTCATGTGTGAGACGATGCCTAGTCAATTTATATTAGGCTGTCAACCGAAAAGCTGCCCGGTTTCTGGGATTACCTTGTTTTTTTATGCCATTTTTACAGGGAAATCACCAGTTTTGGATTCCTTTCCAAACACCTATCAATTTCCGGGTGTTTGGGCAAGCTACCAGCACAACACCGGCTGCCACCTGCGCCGAGTCCCGCACCGCCACAAATCCTGACATTTATCGTGGTGAGCTCTGTGCAGCAACGTTCGGCGAACTTCTGAGTTCGGCAGCGCAGTTGCCCTTCCCCCGCGCCGGGCGGTTCAACCAACCCATCACCATAAAAACACCGGCCTCAAGCATGACTCTTTCGAGTCACACGTGCGGCCGGTGCTTGTGTTGCTGGGTTGTCAATCGCCGTCGGCGGCGATTTTTAATACTCAGACTACCTGCAGGATCTTCATGGCTTCCTTGACAATGTCGTCGGAAGTCAGGCCGCACATTTTGAGCATTTCTTCGGGGGTCTTGGCGGACTTGGGGATGCGCTTGACGTACATCTGCTTGAGGGTGAAGCCGTCGCCGGAGGCTGCGATGGCGTCGGCCAGGGCGGAGCCGATGCCGCCGCCGTAGTTGTCTTCGATGCTGATGATCTGGCCGTTGTTGCCGTTGGCGATGTCCATGAGCTTGTCGGTGTCAAACGGCAGGGAGTACAGGTCAACCAGCGTAGCGGAGATGCCAGCCTTGTCGAGGATGTCGAGCGCCTTGTTGGCCTCGTGCACAATGTAGCCCGAGGCGCACAGGAGGATGTCGCGGCCTTCGGCGAGAACCTCGAAGCCGCCGAGGTTGAAGGTGGTGTGGTCGGAGTAGATGAACTCGGTGTCGGCACGCAGGGTGCGCATGTATACGGCACCCTCGTACTCGCTCATGGCCATGGTCAGGGAGTACGCGGCGAAGGCATCTGCTGGCTGGAGGATGTAGCAACCGGGGTTGCCGCGGTGGTCCTTCATGGTTGAGAAGCTGCGGAACCAGGAGATGTCGGGCAGTGACATCTGGCTGGGGCCATCCGAAGCGAGGGTGATGCCGGCGTGTGAGCCGATCATTTTGATGTTCGCACCGCTGTTGATGGCCATCTCGATCTGGTCATAAGCGCGGGTGAAGAACTTGGCGAAGGTTGAGCAGTACGGGACCTTACCGGCTGCGGAGAAGCCCGCGGCCAGGGAGATCATGTTCTGCTCGGCGATTTTGCACTCAAAGAAGCGGTTTGTCAGAGCGGTGTCCTTGCGGAACATCTCGGCGAAGGTGCTGTTGGAGACATCACAGTCGAGCGCAACGACGTTGCTGTTGGCGTGGCCGAGCGCGCGGAGGGCGATGCCGTACGCGCGGCGGGTTGCCATCTTGCCGCTTTGCATGGCCAGGCCGAGGTCGTACTTCTTGGCGACTTCGGTGAGGGTGGGCAGCGCATCGTTGATGGGCTCTTTGGGCTTGTACTCGGCCGGGGGCTGAATCTCAAAGCTGTCGTTGGTGACCAGCGAGCTGGTAAGCTCGACGCGGCGGGTGTCAAGCTCGGCCAAGGCTTTTTGCATGGTCTCGCCGGTGGCGGGCTTGCCGTGCCAGCCTGCGCCGTGCATGACGGTGGTGCCCCAGCCCTTTACGGTGCGGGCGACGATGGCCATGGGGGCGTTGCCCGAGGCGGACATTTTGCAGAACTCATCGACTGCGGCCTTGATGGCCTTGGGGTCGTGGCCATCTATCTCGCGGACGGTGAAGTTGGCGGCGACAAGCTTGGCGGCGATGGTCTTGGCGCTCTGCTGGTTGCTCACGCGATCGGCCTGGCCGTACTCGTTGCAGTTGAAGATGGTCAGGACGTTGCTGACCTTGTGATCGACGAGGTAGTCGAGGGCTTCGGCGATCTGGCCTTCGCGAGACTCACCGTCGCCGATGATACAGAAGATGCGCTTGTCGAGGCCATCGAGGCGGGCGGCCTCGGCCAGGCCAGCGGCTGCGGAGAGGCCCTGGCCCAGCGAGCCGGTGGCGGTGTCAAAGAAGGGGAAACCTTCCATGGGGTTTGGGTGGCCATCAAGCTCGCTGTTTGCTTCGCGGAGCTTTTTGATGTCATCACCGGTGAGCTCGCGGCGCTTCTCTGGGTCCTTACCCACTTTGACACCGAGTTTGATGCAAGCGGCGTAGACGATGGGGACGGCGTGGCCCTCGGAGAGAACGAGGCGGTCGGAAGTTGGGTAATCAGGGTACTCGGGGCTCCAACGCATTGTGGAGAACATGAGCACCGTGATGAGGTGGCCAAGAGACATTGCGGTGCTGGGGTGCCCGCTGCCGGAGGCTGCGCACATTTCGATCGCCATGCGGTCAAGCTCAATGGCCTGGTGGTGGACGGCTGCTTCAAAGGACATGGGCGACCTTTCGTGAGAGAGTGACACAGCCGAGGGGTGTGGGCTCGGTGGTCGGAGAACGGAACAGGGTTACGTGCATCGGCAGTTGATGCCGCTTCACGCCAAATACGGAGCAAGAACATCGCCCCGGAGGCCTGCTGGTCTCCGTTTCGATGGATCGACCCATAATAGATGAAGGATCAGCGGGTGGCGAGCGGAACGACAGAACATAGTGCAAAAGGCGTTCCGAATCGAAATTTGGATTTTGAAAGGGTACGCCAACCGATGTTTGATCTGGTTTTGATCGGTCTAAAGACCAGCCAAGAGCTTCTTCGCTTCACCGATAAGGTAGAACGAGCCGGTGATGCAAATGGCGTCCCCCGCGGCCGCGGCGGCTTTGGCCATGCGGATGGCATCGGGCAGGTTTTTGCTGACCTGGGCCATTTTGTGGTAAGTCCGGGTGTAGGTGCGGTACATCTCTTTGGGGTCTTGGGCACGCGGGCTGCCAGTGGACTTGGTGAAAAACACCTTATCGCAACTGGTGGAAAGGTGGGCAAGCATGGCGGGCCAGTCTTTATCGCTGGCGCAGCCGAAGACCATAACCAGGGAGTCAAACTGGAGGTTTTGGCGGAGGGTCTTCATGAGTGCATCGATGCTCTCTGGGTTGTGAGCAACATCAAGCACGAGTCGGGGGGTGGTGCGAAGGACCTCAAAGCGGCCGGGCAGGCGGGTGGTTTCAAGACCGGAGACGACGCCGGCTTCGGTAATGGCCATGCCGCGGCGGGCGAGGGTGTCAAGCGTGACTAAAGCGAGGGCGAGATTGTGGGCCTGGTGCTCACCGGGGATGGGAACTGGGAGGGCCTGAAGATCAAAGTGCTCGGTTTTGATGCTGACCATCCACTGCTGCTGGCCGGAACGTGTGGGTTCGCAAAGGATGGTGTATGTTGGATTTTCGCCGGCGATGAGCAGTGGGGCGCCACAGCGCTTGGCGGTTTCGCGGAAGACGGCGAGGGCTCGCGGATCTTGGGCGAAGGTGATGGCGGGGATGCCAGGTTTGATGATACCGGCTTTTTGGGCGGCAATAAGCTCGACGGTGTCGCCGAGGATTTGCATGTGGTCACGGCCGATGAGCGTGAGCACGGAGGCCTCAGGCGTGATGACGTTGGTGCAGTCGAGCAGGCCGCCAAGGCCGACCTCGATGACGGCAAGATCTACTGCTTCGTTGGCGAAGTGCACGAAGCACATTGCGGTCATGAGTTCAAAAAAGGTGGCGCGGTCGGGCTGGAGTTGGGGCTGGGGCTGGGCGGAGTCGTGCTGCGGGTGAGAAGTGTTGCCGTTGGAGCGGCCGATGCTGCCTGTTTGTGGCGCAGTGTTGGATCTGGGTGATGCAGGGTGAATCGCCGATTCGAGGGATTCGGCGACGAGGGCGACTTGGCGGCAGACATCGGTGAACGCGGCTTCGCTGATGAGCTTGCCACCAAGGCGGATGCGCTCGCGGATGTCAGAAATGTGGGGGCTGGTGAAGAGGCCGACAAAGAGGCCGCAGCCTTGGGCCATGGTGGCGATAAGTTCGCAGGTGCTGCCCTTGCCCTTGGTGCCGGCGACGTGCACGCATTTGAGGCCGTGCTGGGGATTGCCCAAGGCTTGGCAAAGCGCGTGCATGCGGTCAAGTTTGTACTCGTGCTTGGCCGCCAAGTCCTGCGGAACCCGCTCCAAATTCACGCGTTCGTGGAGGTAGGCCAAGGCGGACTGGTAGCCGGTGATGTCCGCGGCCTGCATGGTGGGCACGGCCGGGGCGGGGGGAGCAGTGACCTTGCCCACCATCTTCGGTTTGCGACGCTTTTCGGCCATTGAGAAAATAAACGCTGGCGGACCACCACGATGAGAAAGCCGGGTCACTGCGAACCGGAGGCGAGCGTAGCGGGAAGGGTGGTGCGGGGAGCGGCCAAAGCACCAAATGTTCAACCGTGCGGATTGCTGATCGCCGCACGGGAAGATGGGTCATAGGGGCAGGATTTATTCGGACATCGCGGTAAGAAGCTGTTTGAGCATGCCCCGCCACTCACCGTAGCGGTACTCCACGGCTTGGTTGTCGTGGAGTTGGCGGAGATCGGCCAGGAGTTTTTCGTGCAGGGCTTGCTGCCAATCCTGAGCAGATTTGTCGCAGAAATAGATGCGGCAGCCGAGGGGTTTGATGGCGTGGATGCCGCACAGGTTGGCGGCTTGAAACGGGCAGGCTTTGGCGATGGAGGCAAGGAGCTGGGAGGGGGTAAGTGGAGAGGGAACGGGTGAGGAATTGGCAGCGTTAATGGTGAGCGGGGTTAGGGCTGGGGTTCGGGCTGGCGTGGGGGCTGGCGTGGGGGCTGGGGTGGGGGCTGAAGCGGGCGGCAGCCAATTGAAGTTGGCCAGGGTGAAGGCGGCTTCCAGACCGGTGACGTAGAGCAGATGGCCAGCCTGCTCGAAATTGCAGCAGCGGCCGGAAGCCCAGCAGGTGGGGCCGCGGGCGGCGATGGCATCGGCACATTCGGTAAAAATAGCTTGGAGCTGGGCTGCGATGTCGGGGCGGCGGGCGGCGGCGAGCCAGTGGTGGGCGAGTTGGGAGCTTGAGAGGGAGGACATGGTGCGGGGGGAGCGTACCACCAGCCGCACGATGACGGCGGCGCGATGGCAACGCGAGAAAAGCGGAAAGGGCGGTAACGGGGATTTTCAGGCGTTGGAGTAGGATTGGGGGCAAGACAGATAGGGAGGGCAATATGGGGATGGCGGGTGGGCGAAGCTGGTTCTGGCTGGTTTAGGAGCGACTTATGACAACTGTGCGCACGGAATTGGACATGGCGAAACTAACACAACCGGAGCGGTACAAGCTGCTGATTGGCCTGATTACGCCGCGGCCGATTGCGTGGGTTTCTACGGTTTCGCTGCAAGGGCGACCGAACCTGGCACCGTTCTCATTTTTTAACGGTGTGGGAAGCAGCCCGATGCTGGTGATGTTTTGCCCGGCGAACAAGATGGACGGGACGGAAAAGGACACGCTGCGGAACGCCAAGCCTGTGAGCGAGGGCGGGCAGGGCGAGTTTGTAATTAACATGGTGGGGCATGAGCTTGGCCCGGCGATGAGCGCGACGGCGGCGGAGCTTGCCTTTGGTGAGAGCGAGTGGGAACTGGCGAAACTGGAGACCGAGCCGAGCGTGGTGGTGCGACCGGCGCGGGTGAGGCTTTGTAAGGCGTGCTTTGAGTGCCGCACCGTGCAGGTGGTGCGGACCAACGTGGGGCAGCCGGGCGGGGGAAACATTGTGATTGGCGAGGTGCTGCACGTGGCGTGCAGCCATGGGGTACTGAACGACAGATTGCATGCGGATGCTGCGGAACTTGACAATGTGGGGCGGATGGGCGGGCCGAACGCGTACTGCACGACACGGGAGGGATACGAGATGGAGCGGGGCGCACGGCTTGGCGGATGAGGAATTCTGGCAACGTTGGCGGGAAGGGCGTTGGGAGGTGATTGGCGGGGCGGCGGAAAGACACTTGGCTTGGGC
The DNA here is from genome assembly GCA_038231815.1 of Phycisphaerales bacterium. Taxonomy (GTDB): domain Bacteria; phylum Planctomycetota; class Phycisphaerae; order Phycisphaerales; family UBA1924; genus CAILKP01. The sequence goes on along the minus strand of JBBRKQ010000063.1, from coordinate 16,266 downwards.
GACTTCGGGTGAGCGGATATTGAAAACGGGCCGCGACGTGTGGTCGCGGCCCGTGTGAAGTTACGAAGCGAGGTCGTGGTTGACCGGATTACATACCACCGGAGCGGAGACGGTCATTGAGGCCGGGGAATTCACGCTCTTCCTGCTCGCTTTGGAGGAGGATGGTGGGCTTGACCAGGATGAGCAGGGTGCTCTCGGTCTTGGCCTCGATGCGGTTGGTGAAGAAGCGGTTGATGACGGGGATCTTGGAGAGCAGGGGAACGCCCGACTCGCTTTCGATCTCGGTAACGAGGCGCTGGCCGCCGAGCATGACGGTGCCTTCATCCGGGACAGTCACGGTGGTTTGGACCCGGGTAACTTGGACTTCGGGCAACTCGATGAAGCTGCCGAAGGAGGATGACTGCTGGAGCGTGCCACCGACGGCGGCGGAGATGGACAGGGTGCGGATGTTGAGCAGGGCGGAGATGCTGGTCTCGATGTTCATCGTGACGTAGCGGCGATCAGCCGAGATGACACCTTCGACCAGCAGCGTGACACCGTTGGCGACGATGGTTGTGGGCTGCGGATCAAACGCGACGGCCGACTCGCTGGTGACCGGGGTGAGGTCAGAAACGATTGCCCGCTGGGTAGCAACGTAAACGTTGGAGGTTTGGCCGTTGGTGAAAGTCAGGCGGGGAGCGGTAAGGCTGAGTGATCGCCTGTCAGCCTGGGTGGCCTTGACGAGGAAGTCAACCTGCACATCATCAAGGAACGTACCGGCGATGCCGAGGGCGGGCGCCTGCGAGAGGATCTGGCTGGCGAAGCTGTTGCTGCCGGCCAGCGACTGGGTGATGCCCAGTGAGTTCTGGGCTGCACCGACGGGGGACCAGCGGTCGGCATTGACGGTGGCCTGCTGCTGACGGGTGGCCGGGAAGCCGGCGCTGGGCACGGGTGCGATACTACCGGCACCAGTCACGGACCGCCCCAGCGGCGAGCTGTTGGTGAAGTCGAAGAAGTCGCTGGGCAGGACGGATGGATCCTGGGCTGTGGCGGTGCGGACCTGGTTGCTGCGGGCGTTAAAGTAAACGTCTAGATCAAAGCCGATCTGCTCGAAGAAGCTTTGGTCGACGAGCAGGAAGCGGGTTTCGACGGAGATCTGCATGGACCGGATCTCGCGGAGTTTGGAGAGCAGGCCCTGAATCTCGCGGTGATTCTTGGGGGTTTGCTTAACGACCAAGATACCTGAGAGCTCGTTTAGGGAGCCGACATCGCCACCATTGTCGCGCCAGGATTCCGGGGAGACGGTGGTCTGGATGAGGTCGGTGATTTTGCGGACACGCTCGTGGCGGGGGGTGAGGCCCTGCTCCTGCTTGTCAGCCGCCTTGGTAGCGAATGGATCGGCGCGGTTATTGCGTGCGCTGGCGGCGTTATAGATCTGCTGAAGATCAACAGTTGGGATGTCTGTGGTGTTGGTGGGCTCGATGAGCAGGTCGGTGATGTTGTAGGTGGTAGTGGTCACCTGGCGGCGGATGTCCTCTGCCGAAGCGATGGTGACGATGCCCTGGTCGACTGAGAACTCGGCCTGTGTGTGGGAGTCCTTGCTGAGGCGCTTGAGTACACGCTCCAGAACGACCTTGGCCGGAACGCCCTTTAGGCTGAGCGAGACGCGGGTGGTTGGCTCGACACCGATTTGGCGGAGTGATTCCCACTGAACATCAAAGTTGGCGCCGGTGGACTGCTCGAGGAAGGCGACAACATCACTGAAGGCGTTTGCCTTGAACTCAGCAACGGGGATGTTGCGGGTTTCCAGCAGGGAGATGGTTCTGGCGTTTTCCGGGGTCTCGGCGGCGGCGGAACCTTCACCACGCAGCAGGGACTTGGCGGGCCAATCCGTCGGGTAGTTGACGATGTGCCTAGGGAGGATGATGGCTTCGTAGTTTTCCGCAGTGGCGGCCACGACGCTGCCGCGCTTGCGGGTACTCGATTCCTCGTAGCTGCGGAAGACGATGACGTCACCGATGATGTCCTTCAGCAGCAGGGCGGTTGGGTTGCCGGGCTCTAAGAAGAGGATTTCATCGAGCACCTGCATGGCCTCGGGGTACTTCTGCTCTTTCTGGAGGGCACGGACGCGCTGGATGCGCTCGAAGACACGGCGTTCTTTTTCGCTGGCGGCATCGAAGCGGGCCTTGCCGGCGCGGGTTTCACGCTCGACGGCTTCTTTATTCTGACGCTCCTTGGCGGACTTGTCGGCCAGAGCATCAACCTCGCGGGAAAGGTCGGCCACACGCTTGGCCATGTCGTCGTTCTCGGGCTGCGAAAAATACTGCTTGTTGCGGGAGGCGATGAGGCGGGCCTCGGTCACCTGGTTGCGGGCCTTGTCGACCTCGCCAGCGGCCATCGCGGACTTGGACTGGGCGGCGGCATTGTTGAACTCGGCGGTGGCACGCTCGCGGACGAGCTTGATATCGGCGATCATCGAGCCGGAGAGGTCGCCACCCTGCTTCAGACGCACGCGGCAGTCGTTGGCACGGGTTTCGGCATTTTTGATTTCATCGGCGGAGAGGTAAGGCTTAGCGGAAGCTAAGACCTGCTCGAAGCGACGGAGTGCATCGGCGAAGCGGCCATCAGCAAAGGCCTGATTGGCTTCGGCGAGCATGCGCTGGGCATCGGCCATCATGGCCAATTGAACGAGATCGGGCTGGGAGGGGGCGGCGGTTGCAACGGCGGCCATCGGGGCTGGCTCAGCCATGGCTGGGGCGGGTGCCGGAGCTGGGGCTGGCTCGGCCATTGCTGGTGCGGGGGCCGGAGCTGGGGCTGGTGCTGGAGCTGGGGCTGGAGCTGGTTCCACAGCGGCTGGAGCTGGCGCGGGCTCGCTGGCCATCGCGGGCGCTGGGGCGGGGGCGGAGGTTGGCTCATCGTGCTTGCGAATCTTGCCGGGCTGGAACACGACCGGGGAGACTTCAGCGGCGGTGAATTCGCTGCCGCGGGTTCGCTCTAAGTCAACGAGCTTGAAGCGGTAGGTTTCCAGCGTGCGGCGATTTTCTGCTGAGAGTTCCAAGCCGGAGCGGTCTAGGGCTGAGATGGCCGATTTGGCCTGCTCGTAGCGACCGGCGTTGAAATCGGTGACGGCACCGTCAATCAGGCCAGCGGCCAACGGGGCGAGGGTGTTGCGGCGGGACTTGATGTCTTGGCCGATCGTGTCGATCCGGAGCTTTTGGGCATCGGTAACGGTTTTGACCTTGGCGGCGGCCTGAGTCTGGCGGTCGGCGATCAGCAGATCGCCCTCAGCGACGGCGACTTCGGCCTTTTGGATGGAAACCTCAGCCGGATCAAGCTGCTTGATGCGGCGCTCGGCCTGCTCCAGCAGGGCGGCGCAGAGCTCGCGGTCCGTCGCGGGAAGGGAATCAGCGGCGGGGCTGCGGAGCACGCGAACCAGCGCGGTGCGGGCGGCGACGGGCTTGCCGTCGTGCAGCATTTGGGCCGCGGTAGAAGAAAGTGGCTGAGCTTGGGCGATCTTGCCCTGCTCTGGGGGCGTAGTGGTTCCGGCGGCATCAGCCAAAGCTGCGGGGCTTAGGCCCTGCAAGGCCGCGAGGGTGAACAGGCCGATCGTGGATTGTGTGAGCCGGCGAGAGAAAAGCAATGCCATGAAGCAATCTCCGAATGCACAAGCGGTCAATATCTGTCACGAGATCAGGTCGGGAGGTTAGACAAGGAAGTGAGCGATCGCCAACTTGTCTGGGGGTCAATTCTTGCGGGAGGCCATTTTTTGATGGCTGAGGGATTTGCAGGATGATTCGGGGCCGGGTGGGGCGGACTGGATCCGGGGGAGGAACATGAATCCGAGCGAGGCACACGAAACCGGGGAGGGAACGGGAATTGGGCGGTTGGCGGGTGTGTTCTGTATTTGAACGCCAAAGCATTCCGACCTGACAGGATTTTTTGCGATTCGCCACCAGCTGTGCGACGGTTCCTGAAACAATTGAACAGCGGGAAAGAAAATGGCCCAGATGCAGAATGGGGTGGACGGGAATGTGGATGAGGTGTCAAGAGCGGGGGCATCCGCCTTCGGGCGGATGGGTCTGAGGTCTGGCTAGGGCGGGGAAGTCGGGGCGGATAGGCACGACGGGTAGGCACGGCGGGTGGGCATGTCGGGTTTGGAGTTTGCAGCGATGGGGGCAACAGACAGAGGAGGGGCCAGCGAGAAAAGCTGGGGACAACCTGCACGGGTGGGGCTTTGATCGACGGACAGAGCGACTAACCTCGCTGCGATGCGTCCACGTTTTTTCAGTGATCAATTTCAGCAGCAACGAAGCGATCAGCCACCCGGCCAGCCATTCCAGGTATGGGGCGGTTCATTGCGGGCATCGACCGGCTTTCGCTGCGCTGCGGTTTTTGCGTGTGCGGGTGGGGTGTGCGCGGTTTTGCTGGCCGGGTGCGGCTCTCCACTGGAGAATCGACCCGATATTGAGCTTCGTCGATCAATCCTGGCGGCGAGTCAGCGGGAGATTCAGCCGGCCCTGGATAACCCGCTCATCCTGACGACGTCACGGGTTGCCAAAGTAAAGGGGCTGGGCATTCGAGAGGATATTGTCACAGAACTGGAGCGGGTGTCGGGGCCGGAGTCGTACGGGGCCACGCCGATGCGGATGTCGCCGTCACTTTTGGGACAGAATCAGCAGGTGGTGCGGGTGAACCTGCGCCGCGCCTTGCTGACGAGCGTTGACAACAATTTGGCGGTGCAGTTTGCCCGCCTGCAGCCAGCGATTGAACAGAGCAAGGTGGTAGCCACCGAGGCGGCGTTTGACTGGACGGTGTTTGGCACATCAAATTTCAATAGTTTGGATAGACAAACCCCCAACTTTGGAGGTCCGACGACAACTTACCAGACCGAGCTTCAAGGGACGATGGGTCTGCGGCGGAGGGTGACGACGGGCGGCCAGTTTACGATTCAGCAGGCACTAGGTAATACCAACTACAACCTCGATCGCAACACAATCCGGCCGGACCCGACGGCGACGGCGGATTTGACGTTGCAATTTGACCAGCCGCTGCTGCGGAACTTTGGCACTGATGTGAGCTTGGCGGAGGTTCGGCTGGCACAGAATGCAGAGCGCGATCAGGTTCAGGTGCTCAAGGCGAACTTACTGAGGACCGCGACCGAGACCGAGGAAGCGTACTGGCAATTGTGTTCATCCGTGCAGCAACTGAGGATCGCCCAGCGACTGGTGGACCGGGGCGTGCAGGTGCGAGATGTTTTGCGGTCACGGTCAGCGGCTGCCGGTGATGTGCGGCAGGCGCAGCTTTCCGATGCGGTGGCCCAGGTTGCGGTGCGGGAAGCGGATGTGGTGCGGGCTGAGCTTGCGGTGCGGGCGGCCAGCGACAGGCTGAAGACCCAGATGAACGACCGCGACTTACCGGTTGGCTCCGATGTTTTGATTCTTCCAGCGGACATGCCGGTGGATCAGGCGATTGAGTATGGGGTCGCAGACTCACTGGTGCTGGCGGTGCAGAACAGGCCGGAGATTCAGCGAGCGATACTTGGGATTGATGACTCATCAATCCGCCAGATGGTGGCCGACAACGGCAGGCTGCCTCAACTTGATCTGCGGACGCAGGTTCGCATGAGTGGCCTTAGCACCGACATTGGAAGGGCGACGGACACGCAAGTCAGCGGCAACTTTGCTGATTATGTTGTGGGACTGTCGTTTGAGATGCCGATCGGCAATCGCGGACCGGAGGCGACATTTCGGGTAAGGCGGCTGGAGCGCACGCAATCGGCGATTGCCTATCGCGATGTGGTGCAGCGGGTCTCGGCAGAGGTAGTGGCAGCGCTTCGCGCGGTGACGAGCAACTATGCCCTGATTGAGCAAACCAGGGCGGCCCGGGTGGCGGCTGCGGAGAACCTGCGAGCCCTGGAGGTCGAGGAGAAGACGATTCAGGCACTGACGCCGGAATTTTTGGACCTGAAACTTCGCCGACAGTCGGCACTTGCGGGGGTTGAGGCGCAAGAGTTCACGGCCCTGACCGACTACAACATTTCGATTGCAAGGCTGCACTCAGCATGCGGCACGACGCTGCAGCGAAACGGGATTCAATTTGTGGTGCCCAGCGGCCCTGAGGCGACGGAGCGCCGACCGGATGAGGATCCGGCGTTTCGAGGCGGCAAGTGACGGGGCGGGTGGGGGGTGGGGGGTGGGCCAAATGGCGAAATTATCAAATCGCCAAATGGCCAAATTAAGACCTGTGAACGTATGCGCAGCAGGGTTAATTTGCCGCCGTCCCGCCTCGTAGCCTAGGTTAAACGCAGGCCCATCCCCCTTGTTCACAAACCTCAAATGCCTAAAAAAGCTTGGGACTTGCTTAGGCGGGCTCGACGATGGTGTATTGGTCGAGGTTGATGACGGCCAGTTCACCATCGACCTTTTGCAGGACGAGACGGTCGAGCCAGAGTTGGCCATCTTTGCTATGGGCGAACCAAGAGCCGGTCTTGCTCTGTTCGTAGCGAACCACGGTGCCCAAGATTGATGCGGTCAGGCCGCCGCTCTGGCGGGGGAGCTGCTGGACGACTTTGACTTTCTGGCCCTTGGCAAACTGCTGCGTGGTCATATCGGCCAACGGTATGCAAAGGGCAGGGCCCCGGACGATGCGAAGTTTGACGGAAATTCTCAGGCGTTAAGACGCTACCAGTTGGCGGTTGGCCTTTGGGGGCTTGGTTTTTGCGTCAGGGCTTTACGCCGCGGGGCGTGGTGGGCCGGAAAATGAGCAGGCGGTGGGGAACTTGAAGGAATCCACATCGTCTTTGAGCGAATCGATCGAAGCCTGCATGGTGTCCAGCACGGCTGAGATATCGGCAAACAGCGGATCGGAATGGGCCGGGTGACCGGCGGCGTGGTGGTGCGCACCATGGTTGCTGGCGGCCGTCAGGTAGGGAGCGAGATTCACAAGCACGGTTCGCTCTGCGGGGTTACCCGGCGATTCGGTCATCGTGGCTGCTCCAACGCTGCGTTCGGGATCAACAAACATGAGTGCTGAGGCCCGGCCGGCCGCGAGTTTGGGCTTGGTGTGAGGCTCAAAGCTGCCGCACAGGCGAAGGCCGCCAAGCGTTTGATGAACGGCGGGGGCAAGCGCGGCGGATTGGGAGACTGGGGAGGCAGGGGATTTGCGATTCCGGCGCATGATCAAGACTCCGTGATCTGGCCCGCCGGTGGTTGGGGTTCATTTCGAACCCCGATACACCAAGGGGATGGGCCTTGGGCTTGGCCACGCCAGACGATGGCAGATCGGCCGGTGGACGCCGTGTCTGAAACAAATGGGGTATAAGTGAGGTAAGCGGACGCTCCGAAAGGACAGGTTTGCCCGGGTTACCCAGAAAGAAGTCCGATAATTCAAAGTGCGAGTTACTGTATCGGTGGGATTGGTTCGATTATAATGCACTCTCGCAGAAGCCGAGCACACGGCCGGCCTGTTCTTTGAATCGCACTTGGAGCCTAAAGACATGCAACGCAGTTTGATCCGTATTACGGCAATTACAACGTTTCTGACAATCGCGGGTCATGCCGCGATGGCTCAGGTGATGGTGCCCGCACCTGCGGCGACACCGGCATCGCCGGCGTTTACCCCCCCACCGCCGCCGCCACCACCGCCGCCGCAGCCTGCACCGGAACCCGAGATGGCCATTCCGGACCTGGTCAGCAAAGACGCGAACGGCAAGTTGGTTTTGCTGAGTGTGCCGACGGAGGAGGCCGCGGTTTTGAAGATGGGTGTGAAGGCAGACCAGCAGAGCAAGTTTGATCAGATTCGCAAGGAGCGCTCGGCGTTGTACGACCGGCACCTGACGACCCACCTGAAGGACATGATGGCGCTGCGTGATGTGACGCCAAAGATTAATGAACCAGCGGATCTGGGCTCGACGGTGAAGTGGCTACTGCCGGCGCGGGCCGCGGTCCTGCCGATGCAGCTCAGCAAGATGCTCACTGGCGCGGGGGTGATCAGCACTCGTGAGGCCGAAGTGGTGCAGAAGGCTGTTGACGGGTATGTCAAGGCTGCGACCGATCAGGTGAAGACTGATTTTAAGGACAAGGCAATCGAGCAGGGTGTTGAGGTTGCGCGGTTTAACTTTAAGCGGATGAGTGTTGAGCCGGTCCGCGAGTTTGACCGGATGCTGCTGACGCTGTCAGGCAACTGGCCGACGGTGAAGGCTGGGCTGGGTGAATTGACACCTGAGGCAACAGCTGCCGCGGCGGCGATGATGGCGGCGAGCGACCCGAAGGCAAAGGTTGACGCGGCGGCGTCGCTGCTGAGCCTGCTACCACCGGAAACCGCAACCAAGGCGCTTGAGGCTGTTTGGTCGCCGCTGCCAGCGAACCGGCTTGTTCCGGACACTGCTTTGCAGCCGCAGGTGACAGCGCCGACGCGGCCACCGGCTGGAGCGCCAGCACGGCCAATCGCAGTGCCCGCGAACGCACCTGGCGGAGCACCGGGTGGCGCGCCGGCAGCGGCTCCGGCAACGGGGGCGGCTCCGAAGCCAGCTCCTGCACCCGGGCAGCCGAAGTAAGATGAGCCGGTACACCGTGACGCTGGCGGTTTAGGTGTGGCTGTTGGCGACCGAGTCACGGATTTTGAGACAATTTATGGTTGCCGGTGCACACGACCGGCGACAACGGCCAAGCACGCCGCCGCGGGATAACCCCCGCTGCGGCATTTTTTTTGAAAGCGGACCGGATTCAGGCGCTGGCACCATGATTTTGTGGAAGCGAAAATTTCGGCTCACGTGGAAGCAGCTGGCGCTGCTTTGGGTAGCTTTGCCTGCAACGACTGTGGGCGCGGGGCTGGCCGGATTCGTTGTTGTTCATGAGCGGCACGTGCTGCCGGAATCGGGCGAGCCGCTGGTGCGGCTGCTTTGGCTGGGCGCTTCACTGCTAATGGGGCTACTGGTAGCGATGGCTATATCGCTTCGGATGCGTGTGGCGGACATGGAGCGGGCCCACCAAATGCTGGCGGTAGAGGCCAAAGGCAAGCATGATGAGCACGAGCAGATGCGGCGTGTGCTGGACTCCCTGACGGTGTTTGTGGGACTCTTGACGGCGGAGGGCAGATTTATTGAAGCGAACATGGCGGCGCTGACGGCGGCGAGCCTGAAGCCGGAGGATGTGATTGGCCTGCGGCTGGAGGATACGTACTGGTGCTCATGGGACCCCGGCGTGCGATCGCGTTTTAGCGATGCGGTTGCGCGTGGGACCAGAGGCGAGAGCAGCCGGTTTGATGTTGAGGTGCGGATGGCGGGCCAGACGCGGCTGCTGATTGACTTTTTGCTGGTTCCGCTGACAGATGAAAAGGGCAAGGTTGTGGCGATGGTGCCATCGGGCGTGGACATTACCGAGCGTGAAAGCGTGCGGCAGGCGGTTGTGCAGCGTGAGCGGGAAACCAAGCGGCTGATAGCCAGCGTGCCGGGCGTGGTGTATGAGTATGTGCGCCGTCCCGATGGCTCGGGGGTGTTTACTTTCATGAGTCCGCGGATTGAGAAACTGCTGGGAATTCCAGCGGAACGGTTCATGGCCGAACCGTCGCTGTTCTTTGAGATGCTCGATCCGGAGCTGCGGCAGGAGTATCAGCGATGTGTGGCGCGTGCTGTTGCCGATGTATCAATGATTGAGTTCGATCTGCGGTTTACACTAGCTGATGGCGAGAAGCTGTATCTGCACCTGCAATCGATTCCCGAACCGATGTTGGGCGCTGATGGCACTCGCCGCTGGACGGGCGTGATGGTTGACATCACAGAACTGAAGATTACGCAGCAGGCGCTGCTGGACAATCAGCGGCGGTTTGAACTTGCCATCGGCGGGACTCGCGAGGGAGTGTGGGAAGTGAGTTACACCGGCGGTAAACTTTACTTCTCTGATAAGTTTAAGGAAATGATTGGGATGGAGGGGCAGGAGATACCAGATGCGGGGCCGTTTACGACGATGTTCATTCATCCGGACGATCACGCGCATGTTGGCGCTGATGTGCGTGCCCACCTTGAGCAAAACGTTCTGTACGACTCGGAGTTCCGGCTTAAGACGCCGCGGGGGTATCGCTGGTTTCGATCTCGGGGCATGGCGGAGCGGGATGCAGAGGGAAAGCCGACCCGGTTTGCCGGATCGATTGCGGACATTGATGACCGCAGGCAGATGGAGCAGGAACTGCGGGCGAGCGTAGTCGAGCAGCAGCGTTTGCTGGGGCGAGAGCACACCCTGCTGCGTGAACTGAACCATCGGGTGCGCAACAATCTCGCGGGCCTACTTGGGCTGGTGAATCTGTACCAGCGGTCGGGCCGGAGCACAACGGAGGTTGGGCTTGCGATCCGCGAGAAGATCTTTGCACTTCGACAAGTGCACGATCTTATCGCCCAAGCGGCGGGGCTTCCGGTGGAGATTTCGAGGCTGGCGGTGTCGCTGGCGGATGCGGTGCTGCCTGCCGAGACGCGGGCTGCGCTGGTGGTGCTGGGGCCACCGGTGGGAATTCCGGCGAGTCAATCTTCAGCGCTTGCGATGGTGCTGCAGGAACTGATGACTAACAGCGTCAAGCACGGAGCGCTCCGAGGAACTGGTGGTGGGGTGAAACTGACATGGTCACATCCTGATGCGCAACTGGCGGCAGCTTTGGGGAGCGACCATGCGGGCACTGATGAGGTGATGATTGAGATTGAATGGCAGGAATGGGGAATGCAAGGGCTTGTACCACCGACCCGGCGCGGCATCGGGCTGGGCCTGATCGAGGGCATGGCGCGGAGCGAACTGATGGGCGATGTGGCCTTTGCCTTTGAGCCTTCGGGGATGCGGTGCACGCTGTGCATCAGCACATCAGCAGCGGATGAGACAGGGGGCGAAACGGAGCGATTGCCCAAGGGAGCCGTTGCGGGTGGAGAATTACTGAGGAATCCAATCGCAGCGCTGCCCATCAAGCAAGCGACAGGACAGAGTTCCTAACGGCGGAACACCGAAAACGAAAGTAGCCCAAACCGACAGAGGAGAGCAGCATTATGAGCAATTCTGAATCAATGAAGACAAACACCGGCCCGGCGCAGCGTGGCACGCCTTTGGGCGCCGCAACAAGCGCGGCGACGACACGCCACCACGATGCTTGGGCACCCACCCACCGACTGGGACTAAGACCCGAGCGGATTTTGATTGCCGAAGATGAGCATCTGGTGGCGACCGAACTCGTGCTGATGTTGGCGGATTTGAAGTACACGATCATCGGTCCGGCAACCGATGGAATGAGCGCGCTGCAGATGGCGCACAAGACTTTGCCGGACATGGCGCTACTGGATATTCGCATGCCCAAGAAGGACGGGCTGGCGGTGGCCGAGCAGTTGTACAAAGAACTTGCGATTCCCACTGTGATTCTCTCGGCATATGCCGATGCGGAGTACTTGGATGCGGCTAAGCGGGGCGGGGTGTTTGCGTACTTGGTCAAACCTGTGGCCGAGGGGCAACTGCGGGCCACTCTGGAACTGGCTTGGCAGCGGTACCGAGATTCCATGGAAGCGCAAGCGGAGGTGGCGGACCTTCGGCGGAGGCTAGAGGAGCGTCGGCTTGTTGAGCAGGCCAAGTGGAGGCTTGTCAGCGAAAAGCAGATGGCGGAGCCCGATGCGCTCAAAGCGATGCAAAAGGTGGCCCGTGACCGACGGATTTCACTGGCACAGATCGCCCAGACGATCATCGACACGGGCGTACTTCCGAAGGATGGCGAACCGGCGACCTGAGGCTGGATGGTTCAGGATCAGATGAACACACCGGCGACAGCGCCGGTCATCCAGCAGGCCATGGCGCCGGCGAGCATGGCCCGGGGGGCCAAACGGGCCAAGTCGCCGCGGCGCTCGGGCGCCATGGCCGCCAAGCCACCGATTTGGATGCCGATGGAAGCGACGTTGGCGAAGCCGCAGAGCGCGTAGGTTGCGATTTGTGCGGAGCGCGGCTCGAGGCTGCCGGTGCGCATTGCGGTAGCGAGTTTGGTGTAGGCGACAAACTCTGTGGCGATGACCTGGGTGCCGAGCAGGCCACCGAAGTTCACGCTGTCCTTCCAAGGAACGCCCATGGTAAAGGCGATGGGGCGGAGTACCCAGCCCAGGAGCGACTCAAGAGCGAAGTTGGGCAGGCCCAGCCAGCGGGCGAGTTCACCGGCGGGCGCCCAATCACTCAAGGCTGTGAGCGGGTAGTTGACCAGTGCCAGCAGCGAGACGAACGCCACCAGCATCGCCGCAACGTTGAGCGCGAGCTTTAGCCCATCGGTCGCGCCGGCGGCGGCGGCATCGACCACGTTGACGGTGGTGACTTGATCGGCCATCAAGGCATCAACACTCTCTGGCCGGGGCGTTTGAGTCTCGGGAACCATGAGTTTGGCAAATACCAAACCGGCAGGCGCTGACATGACGCTGGCGGTGAGGAGGTGCTTGGCGAAGAGTTCTTTGCCGGATTCTGCCGAGCCGAGCGTTGGGCCCATCATGGCGCCATAGGCCTCACCGAGCATGCCGATGTACGCGGCCATGACCGAACCGGCGATGGTTGCGAACCCGCCGACCATGATGGCCATGAGCTGGGAGCGCGTCATGCCGGCGATGTAGGGCTTGACGGTGAGCGGCGCCTCAGTCTGACCGACGAAGATATTGGCAGAGGCTGAGAGCGCCTCGGCCCCGGTGATGCCGAGGCTCTTGCGAAGCACCCAAGCACAGACAGCGACGACACGCTGCATGATGCCCAGGTGATAGAGCACCGCCATGAGACTTGAGAAGAACACGATGATGGGCAGCACCTTGACGGCAAACATGAAGCCCCACGGGCCGGAAGGATCGGCCACTTTGCCGAAAAGAAAGTCGGTTCCCGCATCCGAGAATGAGATAATTTTGGCAACGACTTTGGCCATGCCATCAAACACCGCGACCACTGGGCCGCTTTTGAGCACGAGCGCTGCGATGGCGAGCTGCATGAGCACGCCAACGCCGATGGTTCGCCAATTGATGTTGCGACGCGAAGTTGAGAGCAAGACGCCCACAAGCAGCAGAGTGGGCAACGCGAGGAGGCCTTGGAAGTGGGACATTGCCCGCAGGATACGGCATTGAGACGGCTAATTAATGGCCGAGTGGAGGGCGAGATTGAATCTGTCAGAAAAACCGCGGCAGACCGTGAGGGCCTGCCGCGGCGGGTGAACACATAAATTGAGCTTGAATGGTCTTACTTGGGGGTAGCCGCGGGGGGAACCGACTCCGAAGGCGCTGCCGCTGGCGAAGGAGTGGGTGCGGGCTTCACGGCCTGTGCTGCTGCGGGCGAGGGGACCATTTTGAGCGGCGCTCCAGTGGGGCTGAGGCTTCCGGCGGTAACCGCTGCGGGAGCTGGTGTTGTGGTGGGCATCTGGAACCCCATCACTGAGATTGAGATTTCCTCTTGATTTTTCACGTCGGTCTGCACCTTGACTGTGCCGCGAATATCACCGGCGGAGGCGGGCGTGGTACCGGCGAGGCGGATGCGATATGCGGCCTTGCTGCCGGGCTCGCGACGGGAGACATCAAGCACGGGCCGCAGGTCGACATTGGCGGCGATGCCGGGGGCTGGCTCAAAGCTGATGCCCAAGATGTTAAAGGGCTTGCCGTCGCGACTGTCAACGGCGACCTCGGCGGCGAAGGGTTCATCGGCGGCGGTCATTCGCACGCCAATCTGCGGCGGGTTTGTGCGGAGCTGGCCGATGACATCGGCGATGGCGCTCACTGAAATGGTGGGAGATTGCGGATCGCTGGTGGTGAGCACGATGGTGCCCTGCAGACGGCCGATGGGAAGTGTCTTATCGGAGATGACCTTGTAGTTGATGCGGGAGAGAGACTCGCCGCTGACATCAACCTTTTCACTGCCAAGGCGTTCAATTTGGAAGCCGTCGCCCTGGACCTTGGCCTCGATGATGTCGAAGTTCTCAGCCCGACCGGTGACACTGAAGGTTTTGCTTTGGCCGACGGCAAACGGCACCTCACCCATGTATACCTGGGTTGGTTCGACAATAACTCGCTTTTGAACATCGGCTGAGATTTGGAGCTGCAACTGCGGAGTCGAGGGGTCATCGAGATAGAGCGTGACAGTCTTGACCTCGTGGCCGTTGCGCCCAGCGGGGTTGAAGGTGGTTGTAATTTTGCTGGATGCACCGGGCTGGATCACCTTGTCAAATGAAGGGACTGTGCAGCCGCATGAGCCGGTGGCGTTTTGAATGTTGACGATCTTGTCCGTCGTGTTTTTGAATGTGAAGTCAAAGCTGACGGGACTGGAGTCGGGAATCTTGCCGAAATCGTGTGCGGTTGTTTCAAAGGCAAACGGGGAGCCAGCCGGGTGGACGGGGGCCGCGGGGCTTGCCGGTGCGTGCGGGGCAACGGGTAAGGCTGGTACGGCGGGTAAGGCTGGTACGGCGGGTAAGGCTGGTACGGCGGGTAAGGCTGGTACGGCGGGTAAGGCGGGTAAGGCTGGTACGGTGGGTAAGGCTGGTACGGCTGGCGGGGTTTTGACAACCGGCGGAGATGGCGGAACTGGGGCGACGGGCACCGGGGGCTGGCCAGTGAGGCCAGTGAGGGAGAGGAGCAGACTGATGCTGAAACTGCTGGTCATGGGGTGTTCCTGGAGCGGACAGTTGTTTGCAAGAAACGAGCGTATCGCCGCTGGTTGTTCGCCGCCGGGGGCAGTGCGCTCGGATGATGAACGATGCTTTGACCGAAAAAGGCGGCTCGGGGACTGGGCAGGTTTGGTGGGATCACAATGGGTGAAATTGTGGGCGGGGCGGGCAACTCCAGAGTTTGGCGAAAGTCCGTATGCTGGACCATGGTTGAACTGCAAGATCTGCAAAGCGCTGCGGACCATGTGCGAGGTCTTGCCCGGGCCAAGCGTGCCGATGGGCAAGCGGGTCCGCTGATCGTGGGCATTACCGGACCGGTTGGCGCGGGCAAGAGCACCTTGGCCCGGCTGCTGAGCGGCGCGGTACTTTCAACAGACGACTATTTGCCTGATTATGAGCGGATTGCCGAGCATGAGCGTGATGAGCCGGAGCATTTGGATTGGGAGCTGCTGGCCACGCATTTGGCTGTGCTGAGAGCGGGACAAGCGGCCGAGGTGCCGGTGTGGAGTTTTCACACGCACAAGCGTGAGGGCGTGCGGGTTGTGGAGCCGACCGAAATCGTTGCGCTGGAGGGAATCCACGCGCTGCACGAGCGGATCTTGGCCGATTTGCAAGTGCGGATCTTTGTTGAGGCGCCAGCGGGCGTGCGATGGGCCAGATGGGAGCATTTGGAGCGTACCGGCCAGCGTGGATGGGGAGTGGAGAAGGCGAGAACCTTCTTTGATGCGGTGGCCGAGCCAACCTTTGGCAAGCGGGCGGCAGCGTATCGGGCGGCGGCGAATGTGGTCGTGGCCAATGGCGGCGGGTAAGGTGCGGATGGCCGACACTGCTGCCGCGTCGCGCGGGTGGGTTGGTTGGAGGGAAACGCGGGCTGAAGTGGGCTTGCCGGCAATCCGGCCAAATCCGGGTGAGTATCGTTCTGGACGCATACACCCCACAATGCGATGTTGAGAATGGCGAAGGCGCTTCATACTTCCGCCGGTTCAGGAGATGCTCAAATGCTTCGATTTCGTGCTCTGCGGTCGGGCTGTGCTCAGGTTCGCGACTGTGCTTGGATTTTGACAGCGGCCGCGGGGTTGCTGGCGGGGTCGATGGTCTCGACGGTGGATGCACGGATCGGGCCGCCGGTGAGCGCCGGACTGAACGGCATCTCCGATTGGTCGCGCACCCATGAGTTTGCCGACCTTGTCAAACAATCGCGGCCGTTTGGCTCACCCGACACGCCTTGGGATAGTGCGGCTCCGAAAGATGCACGGGGCTGGCCGACCGGCGATGCGGGGGTCGTGCTTATGTGCTGTCAGCCCAGTGGGGCGGGGTTCCCTGACCTCAGCGGAGTGTACCGCATCCGCTTTGAGTGTGCGGCAATCCCGGTAGTGTCGGCGGTGTCCAGCCCGGGCACGGTGCGCAACGTTGCCCGCAATGCGGCGACGGGTATTGTCACGGCTGAATACGTGCAGCCGCCCGGTGGTGACCAAATCATGCTGCGGTTTACGGGCACCAACGGGGGCATTCGGAACCTGCGTGTGATGCGTCCGGGAGCGAGCGATGGACAGGTGTTCATGCCGGCGTTCATCGCGCACAACCAGCGGTTTGGGGTGCTGCGGTTTATGGATTGGACGCTGACAAACAACAATGAAACCGTGACTTGGGCGGACCGAACGC
>JBBRKQ010000062.1:0-23578 GCA_038231815.1 Phycisphaerales bacterium | reverse complement strand
GCAAGCGGCCCGCGGCTGAACATCGGGTACTGCGGCTACGTGTTCAACGAGGAGACCTCGCTGTACACTGTGCGGTTTAGGAACTACTCGCCGCTGCTGGGGAGGTGGTTGGAGAGGGACCCGATGGGGTATGTGGATGGGGCGAACCTGTATCAGTATGTCGAGTCGCAACCGCTCACCAAGATCGATCCAATGGGCTTAGACGGGTGCGAGATGCGACAAGACATGAATCTCCGATTCAGGGGCATTCTCCCGACCAGAGCTGGGGAGAGTGCCGAACGCGAGGACTCGCGACGGGCGAGACTGGCCAGAATTCGGATAACCGGCATATCTAGCACGGCTGACTTTATAGAATGGTATTACTTCGGAGCCGGCCAGACAGTTGGCGTGTCACAAACTCTTGAGCGAGAATTTCGTGATCATGAACTTATTAAACCTGTGATCGAAAACGCAAAAAATCAGCTGATGGAACAAGCTGCATTGTCGATTCCGGATAACTTTATATGTAAGTCCGGTGCTTCGTGGACCGTTACAGTACCCAGAATCCAGTTGGCTCTCTCTACTGTCCCCTATGGAAGCGCGCCAAGTTGCTGCGGCAACCCGTTCCGAAGCACCTATTTTTACGGGAAGGGATTCATTTGGGCGACGGGAACATGTCGAGTGACTGTCGAAAAGTGCTCCTCAATAGGCGGAAAATGTAAGCCAGTGAGAGTGAATGTGACTTGTAATGCAGCATTTTGGGCCGACGACAAATTCGAAGAGCCAGTAGGCATTAGACGAAAATACGGTGGAGATGTTGGTGGTAGCGTATATTGGTTTACAACTCGTTGGAATGAGATTTTTTCTGGGGGATTAGAATGCCCCAAGAGATAAGATGTTGGAGAAGAAAATTTCTTATTAGTCTTGTAACGCTTTGTTGCTTAGCTGTGCTGTTTGCACTGCTCTTGATCGTCGCAAGTTTTCGTGCTTCGATTCCCGTTACTGGTGGATATTATTTATTCCGAGTAGATTCCACATCGGTTGTTTTGTGCGATACCCGCGGTCTTGTGGTAGTGGGGGAGCAAATTCAAGAGCTTGGTGTCACGGGTACGTTGATTGTTGGGCGTACGATCGATCCGGGCGTGTACGCCTCTGCTAGTTCGTCGTTTCCTATTGGATACTTCGCGGTCGACACAACGACAAGAATCGTGAATAGCGGAATGTCTTACTCCCAGCTTGTCAAGCACCTAGGCAGCGTCCCTCCAGCCTTGAAAAATCCTTCTTGCTGGGCCATTTGGAGTTGGTAGCGCATCGGATGTTCCTGCGGCAATCAACCGAACCAATAATGCAGATGGAGTGACCATTGGGTTTCGCAATATGCTGTGCATGCCCGACCGGCTTCCGATTTCGGCTTATCGATAGTAAGCGATAGACCAACCCCACCCCCATCCACCTCACAACGGCATCGGTTCATCGGCCGCTTTTTACAGGTCCGGCAGCCGGCGGCCCAAGGGCTGTTTGCTGACTTCCAGCTTCTGGCATACCGCCGCGATCTTCTCGCCGTGGGCGATCAGTTGAACAGCTTCACGGAGCTTGCGGACGATTTCTTCTGTCGAGTGCCGTTTGCGCTTCATTCGGGTGGACCTTTCTAGGGACCTTCTTACCCCGGCTGGCCTCACTCGGATTGCCTCAAATTTTTCAGGCTATGTCAGCTTCACCACTGCGGCGCGGTGATGGTAAATTGTCTCTGGGACCGATCCGGCACCAAGTACCCGGTTTACCTCCACCGCGCCGCGGTGCGGGCAAGCGGCGGCCGGCAAACCTCGGGCGCCGCTGCCGCGGCCACCCGAGGTTACTAACCGCCATCGTTGCGATCAAACGCGGGACCTAGCGTGTGGGGCCCGCCCTCACACTGGATTGCGCTGAAGAGATACGGCTTGGCATGTTGCTGCTGTTGCAACTAAGTAAAAACCGCCTTCTTCGGCCAAAAACCGGCTGGTTTCTGCGGTTTGGCGATCGAACACAAAAAAGAGGATTTGTCTTAGCCAGCTCTTGCGGTTGCATCGCACTGGGGGTGGCGGTCCTGCAACTTCAGGGCCCGGAAACTGAAACCAACACCCCATTTGCCAGGAGATTCCCATGCTTGCTTTGACCAATCGTTTCGCGTCCCGTCCCGCTTGCCTGCTTGCGTTTGCTGGCCTTGGCCTTAGCCTGCTGGCCCCGGCCGCACTGGCTGTGCCGCAGCTTTCTGGTAGCTTTCCGAATGTGGCGAGCTACAAGAACGCTGGCAACGTGGGCAACATCACCCGTGTCATTCCGTTTGGATCGATCAACGCCAGTGTCCGCAAGATCTCGATCAGCGGCACGCTGAACAAGCGCACCAACGGCACCTATCCGCGTGAGGCTTCCATCCGCTTTACCCGCATGGTCAACGTCTCGCCCGGGGTTAGCCTTCGCACACACACGTTCATCGCCCAGCCACTGACGAGCACCACCTTTGATGCGAGCGGCAACGCCGTGATCGCTGAAGGCACATTTGTTCTGCCGGTGCCAGAGAGCCTGAACTTCGCCGGAGGCTTTGATGCCTCATCACTAAACTCGGCAGGCACATGGAACATGGAGTTCTTTGAGCAGTATGATGACAATGCCGCTGATGCTGGCGCCACCCCCGATGCGATGTGGACGAACATCATCATCACCTTTGATGATGGCGCACCGAGCATGGACACACCTGCCGCCGAGACCGGCACCATGGCCAGCAAGACCTTCTTTGGGGCACGCTCCGATGACACGCTGGACGTTGGCGCCTTCACCGGTGCGACGCTGAGCAACCTGAACACCCCCGTTGGTGACCGCATCCGCCACGCCCGTGTCAGCGGGTACCTGACGAACCTGGTCGCGTATTCCACCTCTCCGGGTACGAGCAACCCCCAGCTTTCTCAGGCCCGGCTCCGTCTGGTGCGGAGCGAGTCGGTTCTGCTAAGCCAGAGCGACCCGCAGGCTTTTAACTCCACCGAGGAGCTGTTCCTGACTGTTCCGGCCAACATTCCCTCGAGCGGCTGGGTTTCCATCGATGTTCCCATCGGCCCGAACGATGCCTTCGGCAAACTCACCCGCAACGTGCCCAACCCCGCGGGCTCCAGCTACTTTGGCATCAACTACTTTGCCAACTGCTACGAGGCGATTGATGATGCCCAGTCTCCCGACTCGGTCTGGAACGGCATTAAAGTTGAGTTCTTTACCGATGCCCAGCCCGGCAGCACCGCCAGCGACTTTGGCCTGCTCGAGGCCGCGGCCCCCGGTGCCAACACCGTCCGTTCGCTCGATGCCACAATCGCGGCCGGTCAGCCCGCGTGGTTCCGCTTTGAGCTGCCCGTGGGCGTGAACGCATCATCGGCCGGTTACCTTGACATTGACACCGAGGACACCACGCCGCTGTTTGACACCGCCATCGCCCTGTACGCCGGCTCGGGCGGCAATGCCGGTCAGCGTCTGGACACGGATGATGATGATGGCTCCACCGTTCTCTCGCAGCTGAGCTACGGCTCCACCGTTGCACGTCCGGCCTTTGGCACCTCCAGGGCCCGCGATGGCCGAGATGGGCCGCTGGCCGCGGGCGTGTACTACGTCGCCGCGATTCCCTTTGTCACCGGAACGGGCACCAACGCCTTTGGTGCGGACCACTTTAACGCGACCAACCCCGACACCACGGCCCACGCCGTCCGTATGAATGTCCGCTTCAACGTCCCAGTGCCGCCCACGGCGTGCTCACTGGCCGACATTGTCGGTGCCGGGGCCGATGGCAACCAGCCTGATGGCATTGTTGATGGTTCTGACTTCGTCGCCTTCATCAACTCGTTTGCAGTGGGCGACCGCACGCTCGATGCTCTGGCTGATGTCGCCGGTGGTGGCGCTGATGGGCTCTCGCCCGATGGCATCATCGATGGATCTGACTTCATCGCGTTCATCAACGCGTTTGCCGCCGGATGCTGAGTGTGCACGGCCACTTGACTGTGCGTGGCAAGAGATGATTTGATCAAGGGCGACTTCGCATGTGCGAAGTCGCCCTTTTCTGTTTTCTGGTCACTCTTTAGTTCCGGAGAATACACCCCGGTGATGGCTGCGCTTTGGCTTACTGCCCGCGCTGCACGAAGGCCATTTTTTCGCGCACGGATCCGGGCACCAGCGTCGATTCGCAATCGACGAGCAGGCCAGTCTCGGGCATCGAGTTCTTGTACTTGACCATCGCAAAGCATACCGGCTTGTTGCCCAGCATCGGGCTGAGCGTGGCGCTGGTGACGGCGCCGACAGGCTCGGTCGTGCTCATGGCTTCGGCCGTTGTGCCCGCGGCGTACACGAAGCTGCCGGTGATGGGCTGGCGGGGAAGATCGCCGGTGGCGTCCTGCGTTCCATCCGCCGCGGCGAAGGTTTGCTCGCTGATGGCCAAATCAATTGCCACGAGCTGCTGCTTTGGGTGCCCGAGCGAGTGCAACCGGGCGACGATTTCCTGACCCAAGTAGCAGCCCTTGGTAAAGCTGACTCGCTGCTTTAAAATTCCCGTCTCGGCCGGGAGCGAATCAGGACCAAAATCAAGGTAATAAAGCGGGGTGCCAGCCTCGATACGGGCGATGTTGTACGCCGCCCAGCCGGCAGGGCGGAAGGTGGTTTTTTCGCCTGCTGGCGGGTGGCTGCCACGATCAAGGATTGTGGTGTACACGGCCATCGCATCCTCGGTGCGGCAGCAGAGTTCAACGCCGATTTCACCGGCGGAGTCAAGCCTGTCAACAACGACCGTTTTACCGGCAATGGTGATGTTGGCAACCTGACCGGGGGCGATGGAGGCGACTTCGGCCGCAGATGCGGATGTGCTGATGCTGGCGAGCAGCTTGGCCGCGGCGGGGCCGTGCAGGGCGAGGCGGTGCCAGGCGGCTGAATCATTGGTGATTGTCACATCGTCCATGACGGCGTAACTTGCGAGCGTTTCGGTTGCGCGAGCTGCGGCGTGAATGTCAACATCCATCAGCACGGAATCATCAAGCTGGAGCAATCGCAAATCAGCATCGATGCGGCCTTTGCGGTTTAGCCAGAAGGACTGTTTGCTGGTCATGGGCACCCAGCCTTTGAGTTCCTGAGTCACCATGCGATTGAGAAACGCAAGACGATCGGCACCGGAGACGGTGATGGTGCCGCGTGTGGGCAAGTCCAACAGGATGCAGCCCTTGCGGATCGCGGCGTATTCAAGCTCAACATAGCCGTACGTCTGCACGACTGTAACACCGGCCTCAGGCGGGCCGTAGCTTTCAAGCATGGCTTCAGCACGTTCGTGCAAACTCAGGATGGGACTTTGTGCTGCCAATATCAGACTCCAAAAGGGCCAAGGCCGGGACAACGGCAGGATCGCTCATCGGGCAATCGCCAGCGAATGCGGGAGGGAGGGAGCGAGGGAAGGAGAGAAGGCAAGAGAGAAAAGAGAAAGTACCAAAAGGCCAGGAAAGCAGGACCGGCGCGACGTCACACCGGGAGCGCTGCGAGTTAATCGTTGTGCTTTTCGCGCAGCTTGGCCGAGAGGCGGCACATCAGGGCCACACGCTCGAACTCGCCCAGCCACTCGGCAATCACGGCGGCCCGTTCATCGGGCGGGATTGGCGCGCCGGGGAGCGGGCAGGATGGGCCGAGCTGGCGGGCGGCCATGCCGCGGTACCGGGTGAGCGGACGATCACCCATGAGGGCCATGAAATCAAAGTCCTCATTCAACCAGAGTACCGTGGGAACACGCTGGCCGCCGCAGATCTTGTACGGCGCTACGAACTGGGCGTGGATGTCACGGTCGATGAAGCGAACATCAACACCGGGGGAGTCCGCGCTGTTGGCGGCTGCCGGGAAGGCCTCGGCGATGCGGGCGAAGATGGGGCATTGCTGCACGCAGTCGCCACACCAGGTGCCGGAAATGACCAGAGCATTGATGCGGCGAGTAAACGAGCGAACAAGCTGAGCTTGCGGCTCAGCAAGGTTGGTGGTTGCGTACGACTTCTCCCAGTTGGCAAGCTCATGGGGCTTTGCGATTGCGACGTACTGGGGATACGCGGCGGCCTGCGAAAAAACGGTACGGAAGGCCTCGGGTGAGTGCATGCAAGAGGGTACGGCCGCCGCGGCGCTTGTGTGCGTTTGGTTTCTGATCCGGTTTTGCTTACGAGCTGCCCTCTGCCATGCGCGAAACGCCCTCGGGGAACGGATAACTGGGGAACACGCCGATATGGCCGAGCTGCCACATGGCCGGAGCGGCGTAGACATCACCACGGAAGCCACCTTCGTACATGGTGTGCAGGACAGCTTGGAAGCTGGGTTCTTTACCGTTATTGCCCAAGAGTTTGTTGGCGCGAGCGTTTAGGAATGAAACGCTGGCGACGGGGAGACGATCTTTGCGGTCGGCGAGCATTTTGCTGACGGTGGAAAAGCCGCGGCGGAGATCATCAATCGAGAAGTGATCTCGACCATGGGGGCGGAGCAAAGCGAGGACCAGCACGCTGTCAAGATCAAACTTGAGCACATAGGGTTCTTTGTCACGGGCCGCGTGAATGGAGACTGACTCCTGGAACATTTTTGCGTAGCTTGTGACGGCGCGGGTTGTCCACTGCGAGGTTGTGACGAGCTGGACCAACTGGGCGATGATGCCGTGGCTGTTGTCCTCATCATTGACGCCGACGACGATGGCGCGGTAGCGACCATCAAGCACATCGCGGAGCATGTCCTGCCCCCACATGACACGGATGCGCTCATTGGTGGAGACGGTGCCAGTGGCCGATGGGCTAATCCCGGCACCGGGCAGGAGCGTCAATCGTTCTGGGGCAAGCTCCGCGGGGACCAGATGATCGGTCTCATCCTCGTAAAGCCGCACGGTTGGCTTGCTGGCGGGTGGTCGGGCGGTGGTACCTGTGGCGTGGCTGTTCATATTCATCACTCCGTAAAGGATTGGAAGAACGTTGTTACCAGCTTGGGATGGAAGGGAGGGCAGAACGCACCAAGAGACCTTCCACGAGAAAATGGTATCGGCCAAGGCGGGGTCGGTGGTGAACGTGGCAAGATAACGGCGGAATTCGTAAGAACCTCGCACGGGCCGGGTAATAGCTCGGCACCTGATTGCCGGGAGGCGGTTAGGCCACTCATCAGGCTGGCAGGGCCGCGGCGAGCCGTTGTGCAAGCTCGGCATAGGTGGCGAACCGGCACCTGTGACTGAGCCACATGAGATGATTCTCGAGTTTACGGATCATCTTGTCTCCATCGCAGGAGCGGACGGAACGAGGGGTGCGGAACTGCTGCAAGTCGCAAAGTTCCCACGGGTGGAAATACAACACCAAGGCTGGATCTGCCGCGAGCACCGCCCGCGAAGCCAAACGCGTGGCCCATAGCGGTAAGGCTTTGAAGGAGAGCCAAAAGAGCGGGAACCGAACCAGCGGGGTGACCGATGCGGGGATATTGAGGAGGCGGCCAGTGCAATGCGGCAAACGGGGCTTGAAGAACCGGTTGTAACGGCCCGGAACCCACGTCGGATTTTCGGAGGAGTTGTATCGGTAGCCGGCCCGCTCGATCAGCGACCGATCAGTCTCCGCCAGACGGGGGCGGCGGAAACCAATGACATTTGTACCGCTGATGCGACTGAGATCTGCTCGCGAGGTGGCGAGGTCTGCATCTGTCCAACCGGTGTGCCGCACACCGTGGCTGGCGATTTCGTGGCCGGTTGCTACTGCTCGAGTGATGAGGTCTGGGTTTGCCTCGGCAAACACCACGGTGCAGAAGAATGTGGTGGGAATTGGCTTACCGGCCGCCGCGGCGACGCGGTCCAGCAGAGCGAGTGTTCGCAACATGCCTTCGCGGCCGACGGCGAGCTGGGTGGCCAGATCAATTTGTTGGCCCGATTCGAGCGGGAGATCGAACTCTTCAGCATCAAACGAGAGCAAGATGAGGGGCGCCGGGACCGCGCTTAGACTGGTTGGGACCTCTTTGCCCCGCAGTGCCACGGGAAGTGAATGGGAGGAAGGTGCCGAACGGGCGGGGGCGCTCACCGATAGCGTCCGAGCAGGCTGTTGATGCGGATGGTGGCGAGGTCACGCGCCATACGCAGAGGCTCGAGCAGGAGATTTACATTTGATGGCTTGGCGCGGTGCGAGCGGCTGACGCGAGCGGAAATTTCTGAGACTGTAAAGCCGTGACGGCGAGCGAGGTACAGGACCTCAACATCAAACGCGAAGCCGCGGAGGCGGGTGCGGCTGAAGATGGTGCGAGCGGCGATGGTGCGGAAACCTTTGAGGCCAGCTTGGGTGTCTTCATGCGGCAGTCGCATGCCAACGCGGACCATGCTGTTGAAGACGAACCCCATGAGACGGCGTAGCTTTTTGGTGTTTCGCCGCTCCGCCGGTGATTCTTTACGGGTGCCGATGACGATGTCGCTCTTACGGAGGGCGCTGATGATCACGGCGAGATGATCAAGGTCATACGCGAGATCGCCATCGATAAAGCACACGAGGTCGGTGCAGACAGACTTGACCGCGGCGGCGATGGCGTGTCCCTTGCCCCGGTTGGTTGGATATGACAGAAACGAGACCGGGGCGAGCTGGGCATTCGCCGCGGACCAGGCGGGGATGGAGCCAGCCAGAATGGGCTTGGTGTCGTCGGTCGAGCCGTCATCGACAAATACAAAGAACACATCGGCAGAGCGTGCCGCGTACTCGCTCACGGTGGCGAGAGTTTTGGGGAGCGTTGCCGCCTCGTTGAACACGGGGAGGATGACCGTGAGCGAAACGTGCTGAGTGGCAGCGGATGCTGCTACCGGCCCGACGGCGGTGACGCCGGTAAGAGGCTTTGCAACTGGCTTCAGAAAGGCTGATTGTTCTGCCGCGGTCCTCATGAACGGGAACATGGTAGAGGGATTCGACTATCGAGTGCGATAAGCTGGGCGGTGAATCTGCCTGAAAGCGTCCGCGGCCATTGACGGGAGCGACGTATTGGAGACAGGGCCGCAGGGGCGGGTGTTTTATCGGCACCGAGTCGCGGAAGACGGCTACTGGTTTGGACTCAGCGTACGAGTCACGGGGCTGCAAGTGGTACCAGGGAGTTCTGGTGGGGCGGCCGATGCGCACAACTCTGCGTTGAGGGCAACTGGAACGGCCACGCATCGGATGCATTGTTGCCAAGTGGCATTCACAAATGGGTTTCGTGGGAAGGAGATGAAGGCGGGCCGAGTCGGTCGATTTCTCGCTGCTTGGATGAAGGAAGCGGAAAGCTGGCTTTAGTACTGAGCCGACACCTAAGCGGGGAACCGGGCCGAAACGCTAGCAGCCTACCAATTTGACTGAACGCGTTGACCGAAAGAACAACCTTGGGAGGCCGAGGGTGTTGGGTCGACAGCCGTTTGGGGCGTGCGCCTCATTTGGAATTTGCCGAGGAGGACGGAAAGCTGGAAGCATCGGACAAAAATAAAAAAGGCTCCACCAGGTTTACCTGATGGAGCCTAAAGACCGGCGACGACCTACTTTCCCGCTGAGCAGTATCATCGGCAACGTTGGCTTAACTGCTGTGTTCGGAATGGGAACAGGTGTTTCCCAACGTTTATGGTCACCGGAAGACCAAGTGATCCGCGTTAGCGGGTCACCGGCTATGAACCGGGAAAAGATGGAAGCGTGATTGTCGGGCGGCAGGCGTGTGTAACTGAATCGGTTACACCAGCGGCACACCACGAACTTGAATCGAGCGAGTAAGAAGACTCGCTGATTGACTTCCAGGGCCGCAAACGCGGCGAAGGAAGGGTGATCGAACCTTTGACCGTTCGTACTACTCCACTGAGGACATCTCTGTCCTTGCATGCGTAGCCGATCAACCTTGTGGTCTACAAGGGGTCTCTCGTATTTCTACAAGCAAGCCTAGTTTTGAGGGGGGCTTCCCGCTTAGATGCTTTCAGCGGTTATCCCTGCCATACGTAGCTACTCAGCGGTGCACCTAGCGGCGCAACTGAATCACCAGGGGTATGTCCAACCCAATCCTCTCGTACTAAAGTTGACTCCTCTCAAGCTTGCAACACCCACAACAGATAGGGACCGACCTGGCTCACGCCGGTCTGAACCCAGCTCGCGTACCACTTTAATCGGCGAACAGCCGAACCCTTGGGACCGCCTTCAGCCCCAGGATGTGATGGGCCGACATCGAGGTGCCAAACCGCGCCGCCGCTATGGACGCTCGGGCGCGATCAGCCTGTTATCCCCGGGGTACCTTTTATCCGTTGAGCTACGACCCTTCCACACGGGATCGCAGGATCACTATGACCTACTTTCGTAACAGCTCGACCTGTCGGTCTCGCTGTAAAGCCGGCTTATGCCATTGCACTCTTGGCACGGTTTCCATCCGTGCTGAGCCGACCTTTGCACTCCTCCGTTACCTTTTTGGAGGAGACCGCCCCAGTCAAACTGCCCAGCTTACACTGTCCCTTGCCCAGCTTCATGGGAATCAAGGTTAGGCCACAAACGTGCTCAGGGTGGTATTTCACATTGCGACTCATTCCCGGCCGGAACCGGGCAATCAAAGTCTCCCACCTATACTACGCAGAGTATGCTCGTGACCAATGCAAACCTACAGTGAAGGTCCACGGGGTCTTTCCGTCTTGCTGCGGGGAGGCGGCATCTTCACCGCCACTTCTATTTCACCGAGTCGGTCGTGGAGACAGTGCTCCAGTGATTACGCTATTCATGCGCGTCGGAACTTACCCGACAAGGAACTTCGCTACCTTAGGACCGTCATAGTTACGGCCGCCATTCACCGGTGCTTAGGTCGCAAGCTTCGCTTTCGCTAACCTACTTCCTTAACATTCCGGTATCGGGCAAGCGTCACTCTGTATACGTCGACTTGCGTCTTAGCACAGAGCTGTGTTTTTGATAAACAGTTCCCAGAGCCTTTTCTCTGCGCCCGCTCCGAAGAGACGGGCCCCCTTATCGCGAACTTACGGGGTTAATTTGCCTAGTTCCTTCACGACCGTTCTCTCGAGCGCCTGAGGCTATTCGCCTCGCCTACCTGTGTCAGTTTTAGTACGGGCACGCCTGGTTTTTCTAGGAAGACAATTTCCCAACATCGGCCTCTAGGGCCTGGACATCTAGCAGTCCCGTTGAGTCCTCATCTCCGTCACCATATTAGGCATTGACTCAGGAATATTAACCTGATTTCCATCGACTACGCCTTTCGGCCTTGTCTTAGGTCCCGGTTGACCCTGGGCGGATTTCCCTTGCCCAGGAAACCTTAGGCTTACGGCGAGCAGTATTTTCACCTGCTTTATCGTTACTCAAGCCCACATCCTCACTTGCTGCCGCTCCACAGAACGTTACCATTCTGCTTCACTGCTGCAGCAATGCTTCCCTACCACTCATTTTATTGAGTCCGCGGCTTCGGCATCATACTTATTCCCGATAATTATCGGCGCTACAATCCTCGTCCAGTGAGCTGTTACGCACTCTTTAAATGATGGCTGCTTCTAAGCCAACATCCTGGATGTCTCAGGACTATAACTTCCTTAAGAACTGAGTATGATTCTGGGGCCTTAGCCGGCGATCAGGATTTTTCTCCTTTTGACCTCGGATATTGTCACTCGAAGTCTTTCTCCCGGGGTTCATACAGTCGGTATTCGGAGTTTGGTTAAACATGGTGACCGGGTAGGCCCCATTATCTATCCAGTCGCTCTACCCCCGACTGTCATCCCCGAGGCTACCCCTAAAGGTATTTCGGGAAGAACAAGCTATCTCCCAGTTTGATTACACTTTTAGTCCTCCCGTCAGATCATCGCAGAACTTTTCAACGTTCACGCGTTCGTGCCTCCAGACGAAGTTACTCGCCCTTCACACTGTCCGACGGTAGATCACAAGGTTTCGTGTCTAGCCCGTACGACTAAACGCCCATTTCGGACTCGCTTTCGCTCCGCCTCCGCGTCGATAACGCTTAGGCTCGCCGTACAGACTAACTCGTGGGCCCATTATGCAAAAGGTACGCCGTCACCCCCGAAGGGGCTCCGACCGCTTGTAAGCACACGGTTTCAGGTGCTCTTTCATTCCCCTCATCGGGGTGCTTTTCAACGTTCAGTCGCCTTACTGGTTCGCTATCGGTCGTCTAGTAGTGCTCAGCCTTGGAGAGTGGACTCCCCATATTCAAACCGGGTTCCCCGAGCCCGATTCTACTCGAGGGCATACCTGACTCATGCATTACGGGGCTTTCACCCTTTTTAGCCAGACATTCCAATCTGCTCATGCTTTGTCAGTTTTTCCGCTTTCGCTCGCCGCTACTTACGGAGTCGCGTTGCTTTCCTTTCCTGCAGGTACTTAGATGTTTCAGTTCCCTGCGTTCGCTCCTTACACCTATGCATTCAGTGTAAGATACCCTTGCGGGTGGGTTGCCCCATTCGGAGATCTTAGTATCATTGCCCGGTTACCGGCTCCACTAAGCTTATCGCAGGTTCCTACGTCCTTCATCGCCTCTAGACGCCAAGTCATCCACCGTGTGCCCTTTACAGTTCGATCACCCTTCGATCGCCGCGTGGGAACGCGGGCTTATATTCGACAGGGTCTTCAATCTTTATCTTTTCTCGCCTTCAGATCGCTCGATTCAATACAAAATCTTGTCTAATCGACAATCACAACTTGGTTTGCGATGGGGCTAACACTAATCCACATGGGAATGCGAATCAGCTGCCTTCCATCTGCAACTTTCCATCTTCATCCGGTTGTCAATGAGGTTCGGTAAGACGTTGTTCAAGGTCTTTCAACCCTGCGTTTCGGTTACCGTGCCAGTTGCGTTTGGGCGACTGGCGGGAGGGAAATATAGCGAAAGATTCGCTCCCGTCAACCCACTCAGCCATTTTCTTGTAACTTCTTCACCGGCGGCCACCTTTCCACACACTGTTCAGATGAACCGATATTTATCTTCCTCGCCCCAGTCCAATAAAAAAGGCCTACACGTCGTGTAGGCCTGTTCTTACGCACTATTTCCCTTTTTTACCCTTATCCACCACCACCGCCGCCTCCGCCCCCGCCGCCCGTTGGTGGCGGTGGCAGTTTGTCGCCTGGGCCAATCGGTGGCAAAGCCCCACCCTCACCTGGCAGCTTCAGCCGCGTTGAGGCATCATCAGCGGACTCGCGCAGTCGCTTGTACATCCGGTCGGCGAGCTCTCGAGTCGGTACTCGCTGCTGAATCGCTCCGGTGGCGGTCCGGATAACAGCCTGAAGTACAGCCTTCTGGGCTTGGCCGGTCGTCTGAACAACCGTTGAGTCGTTAACATCCAGCAGTACAGTGTCTTTGGTCACAACAATTTGTTTGGTGGGCACCGGAACAACTGGGCCGGTCGCTGGCGTCATCGGGCCGCCGGCGGGTCCGCCGCCACCTTCACCAAACGAGAGACCACCCGGAGCCACGCGACCACCACCCTTGCCACCGGGACCCGGTCCAGCGGGAGGCGGCGGTGGTGCATTCGGCGGCCTGCCCGGCTGTCCGGGTTGGCCGGGATCGGCTGGATTTGCCTCCGACTCCATGAACTTTGCCAAGTCGGGAATTTCCACCTTTGCCACGAGGCTATCACCAACTTCGGCGACCATTCTGCCAGATCGCCAGTGACCCCAGGTGAATGTGAACAGCTCTGCAGTTGCAGTCGGACGAGTGAGCGTTGCCCCGCGACCTGCCTCACCGGTGGTGGCCGTGACAAAGAACGCGTAGGTGGAGTCCTGCAGCTCAACCGGCTCGCTCCAGCCACCATCGGCGGTGACCATGACCGGAGACTTTGCGAATGTCTTGGCGTCATCTGACAGGTTGCCACCACGGCCAAACAGCGGATTGCTCATCTTTAGATGAAGCGTGTAGCGGTACACCTTGCCACGTTCAGCGGTAATGTCGTGGGCCCATACGCGGAACTTGCCGGACCGCAGCAACTGCGTGACGCTTTTTTCATCGGCGGTGAGAACTTTCGGGGTAGTCTTGACGGCGGTTGCACCGAGCTTCTTGAGATCCTCATCCAACTTACGGATTGAATCTTCCTGCTTTTTGAGCACTCCCTCTAGATCAGCGATTTGCAGCTTAAACGGGTCGTTCTGACCAGGGTTCGCCGCACCACCTCCGCCACCACCACCACCGCCACCTCGACCAAATCCGCCACCACCACCGCCGCCGCCGCCACCTCCACCACCACCACCGGCGCCCGGTCGCTTGGCGTTTTCGGCCTCCTGCTTGCGCAATGCGGCGATTCTGGCGAGGGTCTTATCGCGGCCGGTCAAGGCCGAGCTGAGCTTGCGGCTGGCCGTTATCCGCTGGGAGTTGCTGTCGTCTTCACCCCCCACTTCGCTGGGGGCGACCCAGTCGATGCCGAGCACGCGGCCACCAATGCTGGCATTGCGATAAAACTTGGGGGTTGCGATGTCCTCTGCCGCGGCTTCAACGGCGGCTCGAGATTCAAGTTCGGTCAGTTTGATTCGGTCGGTTGCGGCGGCGATTTCGTCGACCATTGAGATCCGGCCGGGCAGGCCTGAAATGTTTGTGGTGGCCGACCAACTGCCATCGGGCTGCTGTTCCTGGCGGCTGAGTCCAACCTCAAGGGCTTGGGTTCGCTCCCACCACGGCTTGGGAATCGCCGGGATGGGGCCGCTGCCGTCGGGGTCAAATTCCAGCGCCGCGCGAAGGGCTGCGCCGTCCAACTCGGCATCCACGCTGATGAACGCCAGGTCGTACGGTTCAGCGGCGGGGAAGAGCTTGGCCGATGCGGGGACGGCCGCGATGGCGGCGAGAACCTCTGCCTTGTCGGCAGTGCCCATGTAGGAACGGGCGATTGGCTTTTCTAAGGCCGGCAGTTTGGGAGCCTGCATTGGCGAGGCGCTGATCACCGCAACGTTAAGATCAGTCACGCCGGCGATTGCGATTGGCGGCGGAGAAAACGCGATCTCGGACTTGAGTACGACGGGCTTGCCGACCATCGCGGCGAACGCGCTGCCACCACCTACGACCTGCTTGGTCAAATCATCAGAGAGCTTGACGTCCTTTGACTCCATCTTGGCCTTGAGCTTCAGCGCATCTTTTTCAAGTGTGGCGAACGCTTCGCCAACCGGAACTTCTGCCTGCTTGCTCTTGACCGTAATCGTGGTACCGGCGATCTGCCAGATCACCACGCCCAGTGCCGCGGCGGCCATGCCTCCCAGCAGGATTTTGTCAAAGTGCCGCTCGATGGGTTTGATGCGTTGGATTGACATGGTT
Organism: Phycisphaerales bacterium; assembly: GCA_038231815.1. GTDB lineage: Bacteria > Planctomycetota > Phycisphaerae > Phycisphaerales > UBA1924 > CAILKP01. Next base: position 8,341 of record JBBRKQ010000062.1, on the reverse strand, counting down.
CGGTCTCGTATCTAAAAACGTTACGTATCTGGGAGCTTCTATTTGGGATCGTCTATCTGGCAGAGGCGATTTGGCAGCAGCTATTGGGCCGCATTGCAAGTCCGCCTCGAATCGGGTAGCGCGGCTTTATCTGACTCCGGCTGTACCAAGGCGGCAGCGGGTGCCCAACGGTGGGTGAGCTCACCCGCCTTTGGGCGGAGCAACTGGGGCGGCGGGCGCATCTGGTGCGGCTGGAGCGCCGGGAGCGCCAGGAGCATTCGGATCAACCGGTGGCGCATCGGGGGCAATGCCAAGCTCGGTGCGGACATCGGCTGGCATGTACTTCTTGGTCCACTCACGGAGCCACGCGGTCTCAATGACGAGCGTGACTACGACCACCGGGTCGTTGCCGTAGTAGTACCCTTGCTTCAGATGTTCGAAGGCATCAACCGCGTCAACATCCAAGTCCAAAACGGTCATGAAGTTGGTTTTGGCGATTGCATCCAACCACTTGGGCATGCTCTTGGCCGAGACAACCGCCGTGACGAGAACCTGCCGCAGGTCATACATGCCATTGCCGCTACCGGGTCCGGCAAGCCGACCGCTGGGGGAGTAGCGGATGTTGGCCGGAGGAACAGCTGAGGGATCAGCGGCGGCAGCATCCGGAACACCGAGCTGCGGGGAGGCCGTTGGTGCCGCGGGCATCAGGCCAATCTGGATCGAATTGATCCGCTTGACTACCGCATCGGCCACCGAGGTGGCGCTGGCGTTGGCCAGCGTGACAGCGCGGAAGATGTCTTCACGAATCCAGTACTGCACCTGCCAATCCCACGATTGACGAAGCGAGGGCTCTTGATCAGCTAGATTTGCGGTGACACCGGGCAGCGCGTCCATATCCGCGTAAAAGCCGATTGCCGCGGCGTGCTCGCGATACTTCTTGATGCGGGCGGCTAGGAGCTGCTCGTTGATCAGCACGGTCTGCTCGGGTGTCCGGGTGCCGGGGGCCTGTCCGGGAGCCATTGTGTTGCGTTCAATCTCGGCCTTGCGCAGGTCGAGTTCCTCACCAAGTTTCAACGGGTCTTCAGCACCGGCTGCGCGATACTTTGCCAGGAGCCGCTCGTGGGCAGTGGTCGCGTATTGGCGGGCCATCTCGCGACGAAGAACCTGAGACTTGTCACCGGGGCTGGGGAACAAATCAGGAACCAACAGGGTGTTGGCGGCAGCCTCGGCATCAGTCGCGCCGCTGCGAGGCCCGCGATTAAACGCGACCGCCTCACCAAAGACCTTTTTGCTGGAATCGGCCATTGCCTCGCGAATGGTCTTGGTCTGGGCTATCAGCGTGGCGTTGGGCACATCGGACATCGAGGGTGCCGCTGCACCGGTACCCAGCGGCTCAAGCTTGTACGTGACCTTCGCGGTTGAAAGCTCGGTTCCCGCGCCATCAACTTTCTTCTGCTGGTCGGCTTTAGTTGAGGCCAAAGCCTCGTTGGCAAAGTACCACGACGCGGGGATACCGGCCACAGCGATAAGGGCGACGGCGCCCAGAACACCATACTTTTTGAGATACGGCAGGAACTTTTTCATTGCGGGCCATCCTTCTTGACTTCTGGGCCGTTCTTCACCGAAACATACCACGTGATGGTGTACTTGCTGAGCTTGGTTCCAGGCGCCGCGAGCGGTGGCTGGGCTGGAAGCGGAGCGAGCTTGTCGACATCAGGGGCATTGCTGCCGCCGATTTGCTGCGGCATAGGCTGGGCCGGGGAGGAACCAGCGCCTGGGAAAGTGTTGCCACCACCAGCGGGACCGCCCTGAGTTGCGGGCCCACCGCGACCAAAGCCGATGGATCCTTCAGGCCCGCCGGTTCCCTTGCCACCGGTAAAGCCACTCCCAGCCGCGGGGCCGGGAGGCACTGGCATTCCAGCAGCGTCGTTGCCCTTGGGCGCACCAACGACCTCGGTACCACCCTTGGCGAAGGTGGGCATCTGGGTTAAGTCAATTGTGTAGGGGTAAGCGGCGCGGTCTGTCTTGTCCAACTTCGCGGCATTCCGCAGCCAGTTGTTAAACACATCGTCGATCATTCTGTCTGAGACAGCGGGATCTTTGGCGGTGCGAACTTCCAGCGTCATTCGAACCTTGGGGGAAACTTCGGCGCCGGCCGCAGGCTCTGCCGGGGCGGCGCCGCGACCGAACGAAGCCGTACCGCCGCCGCCAGCACCATCAGTGCCGCCGATTGCGCCGCTGCCGAGATAGTCGGTCGAGAGTTTCACGAACGCGAGCTTGTCATCCTGGTCTTGGCCGCGTTTGAGCATCACGCCAACATCATCGATCAGGTACCCGTAAAGCTCACGATGATCGAGCATGCTTTGCACGCCGGTGGCTCGCAGGTCAGGCTTGTCCTCACCTTCAACCCTCGACCAATCGGCCTTGAGCCGCGAGGCGATGCCCTTGACATCGGTAACTGCCGCGGGCAACTGCGGAATAACTGCCTGCTCCTTGACCGGTCCGATCCACATTGCACCGGCGGCCAGCACTGCCAGTGCTCCTGCACCAACAAACCACTTGGTTTTTTCCTGCCAGATTGCCTCGCGAACAACCGCGACGGGCATGAGATCGGCCGTCAGAGTCTGCATTCCCAGCCCCTGCAGGGCAAGGCCGTAGGCAACAGCAAACTGACCGGCAGCGGCCTGAAGCTCCGCGTTGCGCTCGCCGGAGATCTTGATGCGGCGGAAAGAATCCAGCGCCTCAACTTCCAGTTTGAGCTGCTGGCTGAGGTACTTCTTTAGGCCCGGCAACTGGAACGTTGCGCCGAGGCCAATGATTCTGGTGAGCTTGGCGTCTTTGTACAGTGACTCGTAGTACGTGATGGAGCGCTGGACATCCTGCTCCAAATCGCTGAAGACCGAGCGCATGGCCTGAAGGATCTTGCGGGCGTGCTCGCTGCTCTCAGCCTCTTTCTTGAGCCGCTCAGCCTTGCTGTAAGAGAGATTGAACCCAGCGACGAGGGCCTCGGTGAAGTGGTGTCCGCCGATCGGGAACGTGCGGATCCACACCCGGCCGCCCTGCACGACGATCAGGTCGGTGGACATGGTGCCGATATCCAGCAGGATGGTGCCGGGCATCTCGGCCCGGAACTGCTGGTCATACGACAAGGCGTTGAACACGGCCAGGGGCGAGAGCGTCAGCGAGCTGGGCGTGAGACCCACATCCTGCCACTTGGCGAGCTTTTCGTTGACGCGGTCTGTTGTAACAGCGAAGATGCCGACCTCGACATCGGGGCTGTCGGGCTGGGAGAATGTCTGGTAGTCCCACTGCACATCCTCGATCGGAAACGGAATCTGCTGCACCGCCTCAAATTTGACGATCTCAGGGATTTTCTTGGGATCAACCGGCGGCAGTTTGGCAAACCGCGCAAACCCAGCGTTGCCGGGAATTGAGATTGCCAGGCCGGCCTTACGCAGATCTTTCTGCGAAACAAGCGTGCCCACGGCCAGCCGGCGTGCTTCACGCTCATCGGTCTCAGGCGCTGAGAGCGGCCGCTTGTGCGGCAGGATAATAAAGTCTGCGACCGAGACATTGTCTCCGTCACGAACGAGTTTAATGGCCTTTAAGGCGCCGGCTCCGACTTCAACTCCCCAGCACGCGTTGGACGACATGGATCAGTTCCTCATCTTCGTTGGTCAATCCGGGACCCGGAAAGTACCACGATGTGCTTCTCTGCAATTGCTGGACGATGCACCGCCAGGACACGAACCTGGAACACGCATCTCGGACACGGACCGGGGCAGGGAAGCCCCGACTACAAAAACTTGGGCTAGTTGTAGGCAAGCCCCACCAAAGGCAGCCCGCAACACAGCTTGCCAATTTCAACGCCCCGGTGTTTTTCGGAGCGGCGGCCCAGAGTCCTTACGTCGGACGATGGCTCTCGGTTTCCCGGTTGTGTCCAAGCAACTGGTCCAGATCATCCCGGCGTGGGGGCGATTATGCCGCTATCTTTCTGTCCAGATGAAACTCCCGTCGGAACTTTTCGCCCGTCTGTCGGTCGCCTTCGCCAATAAAGCGGTGTGCGTGACCGGCGGAGCTGGATTCATTGGTGGGCACCTCGTTGATGCACTCGTTTCAATGCAGCCGCAGGTGCGGCAGATTACGGTGCTCGACGATCTTTCAAACTCCACCCTAGAGCACCTTTCAGGCTTAGTTGAGCTTGAGCCAGCACGAATCCGATTCGTCCACGGTTCAATCCTCGATGACGATGCTGTACATGAGGCCATCGAGGATGCGAGTGTTGTCTTTCATCTGGCCGCGGTAGGTTCTGTGGCGGCATCACTCAAAGACCCGCAGCGATCATGGTCGGTCAATGCCACGGGTACTGTTCGGGTTTTGGAAGCTGCTCGGCGCCTCGGGGCTGGCCGGGTGGTCCTGGCCTCATCGTCCTCGGTGTACGGTAACGTGGGGGGTGATCAGCCGACGGCGAAGTCGGAGAATATGCCGGTTCACCCGATGTCCCCGTACGCCGCCTCGAAGGCCGCTGCGGAAAATGCCGTGGCCGCGTGGAGCAGGTCATACGGGTTATCGGGCGTGTCACTTCGTTACTTCAATGTCTTTGGCCCGCGTCAGCCGGTTGACAGCCAATACGCTGCCGTGATCCCGACGATGACCGCCAAGATTCTATCAGGTCAAAACCCGATCATTCATGGCGACGGCCGCCAGTCTCGCGATTTCACCCCGGTCTCTTGCGCTGTTCTAGCGACCTTGCTTGCTGGCGTGGCAAGCGCGGACCTGCGGGGGCAGGCGATCAACATCGGCATGGGTGAGCGAACGGACCTGCTAACGCTGCTGGATATGCTCCAGAAGCAAGTTGGCACGAACCTTCAACCGAACTTCCAGCCGGCCCGGGTTGGCGATGTTCGCCATTCGTTGGCGGATATCTCCCTGGCCAAACAACTGCTTGGCTACACCCCTGTTTCCACGCTTGAGGCCACGCTGTTGGAAACTGTTGAGCACATCAAAGACGAGGTCCAACGCTGATGAGGTCCGGACTCAAGCGGTTGTTTGAGACCGTGCTGGGCCTCTGGGCCCTCTTTGTGCTGCTCTGCCACTCTCGCTTTCGACTCCGCGGCCAGTACTGGCAATGGCGCTGGCAGACCGCATTTGGTCGCGGTGAACCGGCATTCTTCGAGAAAGCTGTGAGCCTCTTGGATTATGCACGGTGGATGCACCAAATGCGTCGTCATCGGCGCTGAGGGCGCTTGGCTTCTGCGGCATAAACCCCATCTCGAACACTCTGAGGTCCTTTTTATGGCCCACTCCACGTGAGTTGCCGATCTTGGCAGTCTTATGCCATTGCAAACGACCGCTGATGCTCCAAATTCTGCCGCTCCCGTCTCCGCGGCCACTGCGGCGGTGACGCGGCTTCACTCGAACTCAACCCCACTAAAGGCCCTAGTTGGTGGCGTGCTCATTGGCGTTGTGGTCGGGGGATTTGTCTCGCCGATGGCAGGAAAAATCTCCGGGCAATTTTCAGGAAGCAGCGAAGTGGCCGCTCCGGCAGTGTCGGTGCAGGCGACTGGAAGCGCTCGTTCAGCAATTCAGGACGCCCGCGTGGCGACGGGCGCAAATACGAACTCCTCGGCCGTTCCGGCGAATGCCGGAGAGCAACAACTGATCCTCTCAACTGCCGGGAGTGAAGTTGATCGTTAGACTTGCACGAATTCTGGCAGACCACACAGCCCGGTGGCGATGACGCCCCAGCACCCGTACGCTTATCCATGAGTGAAGTAAGCTCCGCCAACCCAAGTTCTGCCAGCCAAAGTCAAACCAGCCCCGCGAGCCCGAGTGGGACAAACGGAAGCGGGAACTTGAAGGCGATTGCGATGCTCATCATCGGGCTGGGAATCGGCCTTGTTGCCGGAGCATTCCTAGCACCGTTTGCCGAGAATTTCTTTGGCGCCAACAACGGGATTGAACCGGTCAAGGGCTCGGGCATTCCGCTGAAAGACGAGCGTAACACGCCGTTGGCACCTAGGGCTGTTCCGGAAGCCGGGGCCAGCTCTGCACCAGCACCCGATGTGACACCAGCCTCGGCCCCAGCCGCAACACCAGCCCCGATCCCGGCAACCAACCCCGCGCCGGCCCCGAAGAACTAAGCGAAACCCAATCCCACACGGTTGCTTGGGTATTACGCATGAACGAAAAACTCGCCCGCATTGTCAAGCAGCACGCCGAGACCTCCCGGCTGTTTGGCGTTGACTTTGTACCAAGGTATCGCGCTGCCAACTCAGCTGATGACGACGAGGAACTTGCAGCGGATTCCAAGCGATTATTTTCGCGCCCGCAGCCCGGTCAGGCCACTCTCGCTCCGGAGGTGAAGCCGCCTCTCTCGGGGGCGCAGACTGCCCCGCACCCAGCGACGACCCGTCCGCCAGCCGTTGCTGTGGCGTATGAACCAGCAGGCAAGCAGCACGCGTCCCAATCAAAGCTGGATTCGATCCGGGCGAGGTACATCACAGACTCACCGCACCGGGCACAGGGGCGGCAGACAGATCACTCCGTTGCCAAAATCGTCTTTGGCGAGGGCGATCCGTGCGCACGGCTGATGTTTATTGGCGATTCGCCCGGCGCCGAAGAGGATGCCGCGGGCAGGCCCTTCGTCGGCCGGGCTGGTGACCTGCTGGGCAAGATGATCCAAGCGATGGGACTCAGCCGGCAAGCGGTATACCTCACCAGCGTGTTCAAAGTGAGGCTGCCGCAAGATACGACTCCGCAAAGCCAAGATTTTGCCGCGTGTGTGCCCTACCTGTTTGATCAGATCGCCGCGGTGCAACCCGAGGTCATTGTCACACTGGGTCTTCTCGCAACGAAGGCGGTGCTTGGCATGTCCACGGAACCTACCGACTCTGTGACGATTGAGTCGCTGCGAAACCACTGGGCGGAGTTTCACTCGGGTGGCGCTGGACCGGACGGGCAACCGTTGAACCTCCGTATTGCGGTGATGCCAACCCTACACCCGTCTTATTTACTAGCGAACTACGACCCCGCGACGCGAAAACTGGTGTGGGACGATCTGCAACTGGTGATGGGCAGGCTCGGGCTGAAGGGTGCTGCCGCAACAAAGTGATCCGCCCCGAGTATGTGGGGGGTTTGCCCATGCACGAGCGTGTAGCAGATGACCGATGCGGTTCTCATGCACGGTACTTTGCAACAGTTGCTCGCCGCCCATCTTCGCGCCAGATTCGCCGAGGCCGACATTCGCGACGCGACCGATCTGCTGCTGTTTGGTGCCGGCCAGCACACTTGGTGGCTGCTGGCAACAGTGCCCGAAGCCTTGGCACTACCAATGCGCGCCGTAATTGACTCTCACAAAACCGGTTGGTGCGGCCCGTGGCCGGTGATGACCCCAGCCGAGGCGGCGAAGCGGTACCCCAACGCAACCGTTGTGCTCTCGACCGATTGCCAGCAGGCGGCGATGACCGAAACACTGTGGCAAAGCTTTGACAGCAAAGCGGGCCGGCTCCCGGCGATCATTGACCTGTACACAGGCCTGCCCGCTGGACCGTACGGCAAGGCCGATACTGGTAAGCCACAGGCGGGCCACGAGGCGATGGTCCGTGCTGGCGCGCCTTGGTTCAGCAGAACGGTGCATCGGCTGGCCGCACAACTCAGCGCTAATGAACCCGGGCCAGCCAAAGTGCTGCTGCTTGGACAGGATTGGCAAATCGCAGCCGCAGCCGAGCCGCTGCAGCTTGCCGGTATCACGACAACCACGCTGCCAGCGGCCGCCACACACGCCGTGACGCTGGATGATGCGTTTGATGCCAACCGTGCAGAGATCTTTCGGTTTCACGGCACCACCGAGGGGGCGTTTCGTGGCCAGACGCTGTCGCTTCGGCGGGGCGAGCGGCCGTGGATTGATCGTCGCATCACCTCACACGCCACGGTCTCTGAAAAGCCGCTGCGGATCATCATCCGGCATGACCACAACCTTGGAGATGTCGTTCTCTCGCAAGGCATCTTGCCGGAACGAATCAAGACTGAGCTGTATCCTCGCAGCCACATCACCTTTGTCACGGCCCGGGCAAATTGGCGTCGGCCAAAGGCAGATGACACCGGCTGGTGCGTGGATGTTTGCCAGCACAACCCGTTCATTGACAGGGTTGTCGCCACTGACTTAGCCACCCCAGAACTTTACGCCGAGGCGGACTTGCACTACACGATCAATGGCTCGGGCGCTGTGTACCAGCACGTGTGCGATTTTCATGCTCAGCATGTTGAATTGCCCCCCGGCCGCACCGATGCGACGATTCACCTGTGCGACGCTGACAAAGCACTGGCCGCGGAGGTAATCGAGCCTTTCCGAAGGCGGGGT
>JBBRKQ010000061.1:0-23929 GCA_038231815.1 Phycisphaerales bacterium | reverse complement strand
GCAAGCTGCCGTGAAAGTGAGGACACCCGATTCTTTTGTAGGACAAGCTCGCCCACAAGGTTCAGCAGAGATTCGAGGCGACCCACTTCTACTCGGATCGTCTGGTCCGCGCCACCGTCCTTTGCGTGTTCCTTACCGTGTTCCTTGGCCGCGGCTTGTCCGGCTGCCGCCGGCTCGCCGGGGTGTCCGCTCTCGTGATGGTCCGCAGGCTCATGCACCGTCGGCACGCCCGGGGTGGGCGTGTCTGGGTGGGCGACTTGCTGTTCTCCACTGCCCGAGGTCGCGGTTGGACCTGCTGCGATCTCTGCGGCCGAAGTCCTAGTCGCTTGCGAGTTTATTGTGTGCGCCGGCGCCGGTGCTGAGACTGAATCTGCCAGCATCACGCCTTGACCGCTGATGGCCATCTGAAACTTCGTCAGGAACGCATCAACCGGAAGATCGATGAGCTTCTTGTCTGAAAGCCCGGCGCTCTGCTTGCGGAGCATCGCAATGGCCTGCTCCGCGCCCTGTGACATGTTCTTTAGCTGATCGTCCGCAGCGCCGCCCACAGCCTTGGCAAACTCGCCCAGGCTGCAGACAACCTTGTTCATTGCATCAAAGTCAAAGAAGTCAACCGATCGTGACAGTGCTGCGCATTGCTCAGCCAACTGTCCCGCCACCGGAGAACTGCTTCCGTCAATCGCCAGTGATCGGATGCCTGCCTCAACCTGCTCAAGGGTTGCATTCAAATCGCTGACGAGGTAGTCAAGCAGCTCGGCCTTGCCCGGTGGCAGGTCCAGCACGCGATCGCCCGATGCGCTTCCCGCTTCCGCTGATGTTGTTGCTTGTGCAGCTGTGCCCGAGACCGTAGCCGGGGTGACGGCGTGTGCTGCAGCGGCTGGGCTTGAGGCTGCTGCCGCCGTACCGCCGGGTACCTTTCCCTCGCCGTACGCCGCAAGCACATCAACCAGAGTTTGCGGCGCCGCCGTCAGCTCAACATTCGCCCGGATGTCATCAAACTGCTTTTTGAGGATGTCAACCGCCGACAGCAGTCCATCCATCATTGTTCTATCAACCGTGATCACGCGGTTGCGTGCCGCGTTCAGCGCACTTTCTGCCGCGTGCGCGATCGCTACCAGGTTGGTCAGGGCAAGAAATGAGGCTGAGCCCTTAATCGTGTGGAGCGCTCGGAAGACTTGGTTGAGTAGTTCCGGATCAGTTGGCGTGCTCTCAAGCTTGATCAGGTCCTGGTCCAGTTGTTCCAGCAGTTCGCCGGACTCCGTAAGAAAGTCCTGCATCAGTTCGGGATCGAGGGACAATGATGACACAGGAAGGTCTCCAGGTATGGCGCACATGCGACGATGAGTCGGTGCACCGTAATGCACCGTCGCTGGCGTTTATCGATCAGGTCAGCTTGAGGCCGATGGTGGGTTTTGCACTGCCAAACGCGGACGGTGCCGCGGGTGTCGGACGTGGTGGGAACAAACTCGCCGCTGCTGGGGTGGGCTTGGCCGTACTGGCGATCGGGTGCCGGGCTGTTCCAAACGGAACCGCCGGCGCAGGAAACGGCGTGGCTGCTGGCTTGAATCCACCTACGACCGCCGCGGCCGTGCCGCCAGCTGCGGGCGCTGGGTGTCCCTTCGAATAGCAGAAACCTTGCGGAATCGGACTTTGCTCAAAGGGCGTGTTCAGACCCCGCAGCGTTTCGGAGTGTCCGATGAACAGCACGCCATCGTCGGCCAGCGAGTCGGTGAACGTGTTGACGACCTGTTCACGCATCTGCTCATCAAAGTAGATCATCACGTTGCGGCAGAAGATCACATCAAACTTTCCGAAGCGCTTTGCGGCAAGGCGATCTTTCAGATTGTGCAGCTGGAACGAGACCATGGACTTGACCGTGGGGTCGATGATCCACTCGCTGCCTTCCTGTTTGAAGTAACGGCCCTTGACCAAAGCTGGCGTGGTGCGCATCGCGTAGTCCGCGTAACGCCCAGCTTGTGCTGAGTTTAGAATGTTCTCGCTGATATCGCTGCCCAGTACCTCGATCCGCCAGTCCATCGCCCGCATGCCCAGTGAACGGTGAATCTGTATTGCCAGTGTGTATGGCTCCTCGCCGCTGGAGCATGCCGCCGACCATAGGCGAAGCCGCTTTGATGAGGCACGTGCCTCAAGGAGCTTGGGTAGAACCGTCTGCTCAAACACATCCAGCTGAGGCTCGTTGCGAAAGAACGAGGTTTCATTGATTGTGATCTTGTTGAACATCTCCTGAAACTCATCCGCGGCGTACGGGCCCGCGCTCAGGAAGGTGATGTACTGGTCGTAGTCATCGATCTCCATCTCCTCAAGCCGACGACCCAGCCGTGACTCAAGCACGTACTTCTTGTTGTCCGGAAAGTGGATCCCGGATCGGTCGTAGATGATGCGACGGAGGCTTGCAAACTGCGCATCGCTCATCTTGATTGTCAGGGGAGAGTCGTTCATCAAGTTCTTCTTGGCTCGAAGGCCACCGGCGGTGGTAAGTGCCAGCGCTGGCGACGATTTGGTATGGATGAGATGGACAGGATCTGGTGAGCCACATCGGTCACCAGATGCGGCATGCACCGGGGCTTTCGGGCGGGCCCCGTCGCATGGTTACGCCGACATCGCGCCGACCTCGTTCTTGTTGAACAGCTTCTGCAGATCAAGCAGGATCAGCAGGCGGTCCTCAAGCTTGCCAACACCGGCGATGAAATCACTGTCAACAGAGCATGCCATCGGGGGGGCGGGCTCAACAATCTTGCTGTTGATTCGCAGCACTTCGCTGACGCGGTCAACGATAAACCCAATCACGCGGCTGTGAACTTCGACAACCACGATGCGAGATTGTTCGCTGTGCTCATTGGCTGCCAATCCAAACCGCTTGCGTAGGTCAATCACGGGGATGATCTTGCCTCGAAGATTGATGACCCCTTCAACTTCCGCGGGGCTTGACGGCACGCGTGTCAGGGTCATCATCCGGTTGATTTCCTGAACCGCCAGAATGTCAACGGCGAATTCTTCTACTCCAAGGCCAAAGGTCACAAGCTGCAGTTCGGTGCCGTCTGTGGAGGATTGTTTTTTGTTGTTGTCTTGTGCTGCCATTTTGAGTGTCCTGCAAGGAGTCCGGCGTGATAATGGACGTGTGCCAAGGGCCCAGACTCAAGCGCTTTATTCTGGCTTCATGACGTATCGGCCGCAATGGCGGGGTTCTTGATGAGCAATCCTGAGAAGTTGGGTTGCAAGGTCCGCGTTCTCAGGCCGCCTGGGCGAGTGAGTTGGTCGAGAGCGACGAAAGTGCGGTCGCAAGTTCTGTCGGTGAACCTACAAATGTTGCGATGCCAGGTTCCACGACGGCCCGGGGCATTCCGTATACGACGCAGGTCGATCCTTCCTGTGCCCAGACCATTCCACCCGCCGCGGCCAGCTGCTTGCTGCCGAGCATCCCATCGTCACCCATGCCGGTGCAGATGACACCCAGCGTGCGCTTCGTGAAGATTCGTGACGCCGAGATGAAAAGCACGTTTGCACATGGTTTGTACAGCATTCCCGCCGGTTCGTCCCCCACCGTTAGCGTTACGCTCCCGGGCCGACCGGTCAGTTGGGTTTGCTTGCCGCCCGGGCAGATGTACACCGTACCGGGCTGTACTTTCATTCCGTGAGCGGCGTGCAGCACTGTGGCGGTTCCCAACTCATCGAGCCGTTCCGCCAGCGATGAGGTGAAGAGCGCGGGCATGTGCTGCGCGATGATGATCGGTGGTCGGTTTGCTGAGCGGGTGAGCTCGCCGATGAGTGTTTCGAGTACCGGTGGTCCGCCGGTGCTCGAGCCGATAACCACACACTCAAACTGGTTCTGTGTGAACGTGCCGTGGAACGCACGTCCGGAAGCTCCGGTTGATGATGCCTGGCTTCGCGGGGGCGGTGGAGCCGGGCGATTCCGAGCTGCCAGACCTAAGGCGTGGACTTTCTCCAGCAGCATTGCCTGAACCTTGGGATCTCGACTTCCCAGTGTGTCCGGGTCTTTTTGGATGAAGTCGGCAGCACCAAGACGAAGGGCCTTGAGCGTCTGATGACTCCCGGCTTTCGTCAGCGTGGAGCACATCAGCACCGATGGCGCCGGGGTATACGCAGCTTTGATCTGGGGCAGGGCTGTAAGCCCATCCATGATCGGCATCTCAATGTCAAGTGTGACAACGTCCGGCTTGAGCAGCTTTGTCTTCTCGACACCTTCTTTGCCGTTGACTGCGGTGCCAACGATGATGATGTTGGGATCGGATGAGAAAATCCCCCGCAGCGCCTGGCGCATGAAGGCGGAGTCATCGACGATGAGCACCTTTATGGCAGGGCCGGTGCTTTGCTTCGAGCTTGATCCAGTCGGAAACGATGTGTGCTTTGAGCGGTCCATGCGATGTTGAGCAAATGAGGAGCGACGGACGAAACCGGGAACGCATCGGGCACGGGGCCAGCAAAGGGCGACGGTTCGGCTGGGTACCGATCAATTCGCCGCATTGTGCAGGTCATCGGGGATATCGAACCTCTGACTGGTTCGGTTGAGCCGGTTGGGGAAAAGTCATGGTCGAAAAGAGCCGATTGGTATGAAACAGAAAAATTCGAAGAAAGAAAGTGTGTATGCTCTTGACGCCCGCATGAAAGCTCTCTATGCTCTGTTTCCGGTTTAGAAACCCGGTAATTATGGCCAACAGTAAGTCAAAACCCAGCAAATCGAAACGGCAAAAACTGCCGGCGGGTTGCTGCGTTCTGGCTTGACTCTTCGCTGAGTTTCAAGCAACGTGATGCGAGCCCGCCGAGTGTCGACGGGCTCGCGGTGTTTTTGTCAAACGCCGCGGGATTCTTCAGAATCCATCGCGGCTTTTTTTTCTATGGAGTTTTCAATGAGTACTGCAGTCCAGCAAGGTCAAACCTGTGCGTGTCCGGAATGTGATGGGGCGGTGGCGTTCAGTCGCGTACCGCTGATTGGTGAAGTTGCCCGTTGCCCAGATTGCAACGCCGAACTGGAAGTGCGAAGCGCACAGCCGCTGAGCCTTGAACTTGCCCCACCGGTCGAGGAAGACTGGGGCGAGTAAGCCAAGTCTCAGCCGCAGGACGGAGCTGGAGATGAGCGTGAGCGATTGAGACGGGAGTTAGAGAGAGTCTAATTAGAGAGAGCGTACCGGCAGAGGTCAGAGAGACAGGTCAGAGAGACAGGTCAGAGAGACAGGTCAGAGAGACAGGTCAGAGAGATAAGGTTTGAGAGTTGTTTTGTACTGGCTGACCAAATTCAGCCGTTTCACCGTGCTTTGGAGTATTTTTCGTGAGAATCGGATTCTTGTTTTCCCGCATCCGTGTTGAAGAAAAGCTGCTGATCGAGTCCTTCGAGAAGCGGGGCGTGGCTGTGGACATGCTCGATGTTCGTGAGATGGTCTTTGATATCCATCAGCCCGAGCAGTTCAGCCAGTACGATGTCGTGATGGAGCGATGCATCAGCCAGACGCAGGCCATAACGGTGGTGCGGGTGCTCGAAGCGTTCGGTGTTCCTTGCGTCAATTCCAGCCAGGTCATTGACACCTGTGGGGACAAACTGGTCACCTCGCTCCGCCTTGCGGCCGGTGGAGTTCCCACGCCGCGCGTCAAGGTTGCCGTTGAGCCGGAGAGCGCGCTGCGGGCGATTGAGTCCATGGGCTATCCGTGTGTGCTAAAGCCCACGGTCGGTTCATGGGGCCGGCTGCTGGCCCGTGTGAACGATCGTGATGCGGCCGAGGCGGTTGTCGAGCATAAGTCCACGCTCGGTGGTGTCCAGCATGGTGTCTTTTATGTGCAGGAGCATGTTGATAAGCCCGGCCGCGACATCCGGGTATTCATGGTTGGTGGCCAGGCCATCGCCGCGATCGAGCGGCGAAGTGAGCACTGGATTACCAACACCGCCCGCGGCGGCCAGGCCGCAGGCATGCAGGTTACCGCCGAGATGGCCCGGATTTGCCAGGATGCCGCCGTTGCAGTGGCCGGGTCAGAGGGTGCGGTGCTGGCAGTGGACCTGCTGGAATCCCGCGATGGCGAGTTGCTCGTCAGTGAGATTAACCACACGATGGAGTTTCGTAACTCAATCGCTACGACCGGTGTTGATATCCCGGGTCTCATGGCAGACTACGTCATGGCAATCGGTCGCCAGCGGTCTGGCCGGTCTCGACCACCAGCGACAACACAGGCGATGCAGCAGAGCAGAGTTGCAATTGAAAGCAAGCCTTCTCGCGTGAGTGTCGCCACTGGTCTCAATGCGATTGACTCGGCGTTTTCGCAAGGGGCGGCGTGATGTCGAGCGTTCCTTCTTCAGAGTTCGCCCCATCGCCTTCGCCGGTGGGTTCTCCGGCAGGACTTGGCGCGGGTGGGCGGCTGCGGGCATCCATCATCGGTGGTTCGGGCTACGGGGGTGGTGAGGTATTGCGCCTTCTGCTGTCTCACCCGCACATTGAAGTTGCGCAGGTGACCTCCCGGCAGATGGCTGGTAACTTCGTTTACTCCTCACATCCAAACTTGCGGGGAAGAACAAAGCTGCAGTTCGTAGCTCCGGAACAGCTTGAGCCGTGCGATGTGCTCTTTTTGTGCATGCCGCACGGAGAGGCCAGCAAGCAGATCGAGCGTTACTCGACCCTTGCGCACCGCATTGTGGATCTTTCCGCGGACTTCCGGCTCCGCAGTGCCGAGAGTTACGCGACTTGGTATAAAGAGCCTCACACCGCCAAGGCCTGGCTTGACCGCTTTGTGTACGGCCTACCCGAGATGCACCGGGAGCAACTTCGGGGAGCGCGGCTTGCCAGTGGTGTTGGTTGTAACGCGACGGCCATCAACATGGCGCTCATGCCGTTGGCTAGGGCGGGGCTGATCCAAAGTGTGGTTGTTGACCTGAAAGTCGGATCTTCCGAAGCTGGCAACGCCGCGGGGCCCACCAGCCATCACCCCGAGCGAAGTGGAAGCGTGCGCACGTTCGCCGCTGCGGGCCATCGCCATCAGGCGGAGGTTGAGCAGGAACTGATGCAGCCGTATGGCAAGTTTGACCTGCACGTCTCGATCACTTCGGTAGAACTTGTCCGCGGCGTGCTGTGCACGGCCCATGTCTTCCCGAAGCGGCCGTTGGATGAGAAGACGCTCTGGAAAACGTACCGGGAAGCGTACGGGCAGGAACCCTTTGTGCGACTGGTCAAAGATCGTACCGGAATCCACCGTTACCCGGAACCCAAGATTCTTGCTGGAACCAATTGGTGCGACATCGGCTTTGAGTGTGACCCACATTCTCAGCGGGTGGTCGTGCTCTCGGCGATAGACAATCTGATGAAGGGCGCTGCGGGCTCAGCGGTGCAGTGCATGAACCTGATGTGCGGGTTTGAGGAGACTGCCGCCCTTGAGTTTACCGGGCTTCACCCGTTGTAGAAACGCACCGAGGTGTGTTGCCCCGCCAAGTCGGATCGAATAAAGATTCGAATCTTGAAATCGTAAACTTTAATTTTCACGACCAGACACCGCATACGTTGGGTCGAAATTCTTGCCTCTTGAAACGTGATCGTTGTATGAGCCAGTCCACAGACATAATTGTTGTAAAACTCGGCGGCAGCATTGGCAGCGCGCCGGAGAACTTTTGCCGCGATGCAGCGGCTCAGATTCGCTGTGGCGCGAAGATTATTATCGTGCACGGCGGGTCTGACCACACCAACAAGCTGTCGGAGCAGCTCGGTCACCCGCCGCAGTTTCTCACCAGTCCCAGCGGGCACACCAGCCGTCGGACTGATCGTCGCACGCTTGAAATCATGCAAATGGCCTGCCGCGGACTGCTCAATCAGCAGATCGTGGAGGGCTTGCAGCGGTGCGGGGTGAATGCAGTGGGGTTGTCGGGGATGGATGGTCGGCTCTGGGATGGCAAGCGCAAACCGGCGATTCGGGCGATGATTGATGGACGGGTGACGGTGGTGCGAGATGACTACACCGGCACGGTGGAGCGCGTGAACTCAACACTGCTGCACCAGCTCTTGGATGCGGGCTTGACACCGGTGATATCACCTCCGGCGATTGGTCAGGAGCACGAGCCGCTGAATGTTGATGCGGATCGGGCAGCGGGTCAGACCGCCGCGGCAGTGGGGGCCACGACCTTACTGCTGCTGAGCAACGTTGCCGGGCTGCTGGAGCACTTTCCGGATGCGGGGACGCTGGTGCCGCGGATCGCACGGCATCAATGGGAATGGGCCCAAGAAATGGCGCAGGGCAGGATGAAGAAGAAAGTCATGGGTGCGACGGAGGCGATCACAGGCGGAGTTGGGCGGGTGGTGATCGGTGATGCTCGGACCGAGGAGCCGATCAGGCTGGCGTTGAGCGGAGCCGGAAGCGTGTTTGAGTGAACGCGGGTACCGTTGCAGAGTGGATCGTGTTCGACAATGAGTTTGATGCATGCGTTCTTTTGTCATGGTGCAATTTTTGGTTAGAATGATCAATCGATGACGTCATCAAATGGGCAAATCAAGACTCAGCAGGCTGGGCCGGACCCAAGCCCGAAGGCGACAGGCCGGTTTATCAGCGATGAGCAGGCCGTTGCGCTGCTGGTTGAAATTGTTTCCATTCCCAGCATCAGCCGGAACGAGCGTCGGTGCGTGGAGGTGCTGAGCGGCCGAATGGCCGAGATGGGATACCGGTCCCATATTGATGAGTCAGGCAGTGCAGTTGGCACCGTTGGCAGTGATCGCCCGGATGCCATCGAAATTGTTTTGCTCGGACATATTGACACGGTTCCGGGTGATATTGCCGTCCGTATTGAAGGCGGCAAGCTGTACGGAAGAGGAAGTGTTGATGCCAAGGGGCCGCTGGTGGCCTTCGCCGTCGCCGCGGCACGGGCAAAGCTTCCCGATGGTGTGCGGCTGCGTGTGATCGGCGCGGTGGAAGAGGAAGTGGCCAGTTCGGCCGGGGCCCATCATGCCGCCGCGATGTACCGACCGGTGGCCTGCATCATTGGTGAGCCAAGCGGTATGGACGGTGTCACGCTTGGGTACAAAGGGCGGCTGCTTGCGGAACTGCACATCACCGCGGCCGATGCGCACTCGGCCGGGCCCGAGCGAACCGCGGCGGAATATGCGTGCGAGGCGTGGGTGAGCATTGAGGCGGCAGCGCGAGCTTCAAAGCCGGATGCAACGCGGGTGTTTGATCAACTGCAGGCCCGACTCAAAAACATCTCGTGCAGCGACGATGGCCTGACGGGTCGAGCGGTTTTGAGCGTGTCGTTTCGGTTGCCGCCTGGTATGACGGCGACTGATGTGCAGCGGCTGTGCCTGCTTGCAACGCGCGAACTTGGGACGCAGCACGCTTGGAGTTTTTCGGCACCGGAGATTGCGATTGTCTCGGATCGATCAAACGTGGTGGCGCGTGCGCTGGGCGGCGCCATTCGTGCGGCGGGCATGGTGCCCCGAATGAAGCTCAAAACCGGTACGGCTGATATGAACATCGTTGGACCAGTCTGGAACTGCCCGATTGTGGCATATGGCCCGGGTGACAGTTCGCTGGATCACACGCCGGGTGAACATATTGACGTTGCGGAATATCTCAAAGCAATTGAGATTCTGGTAGTGGCGCTGGAGTCGATTGCGGTGGAGTGTGCCGCGGCGGTACAGCCGCCGGATCAAGCAGCGAAACATTGAGACTGCGATCAGCGGCAACCATTGTGGAGCAGCGGCTCATCGCCAGTAATGCCCGATCACGGTCGCCAGTTCCGTGGGTTCACCGCTGATGGTCACGGTCTGGTACGCAGTGGTAAACACAGTTCCGCCAGCGCCGCCCTGATACTGCATGTGGATGCGCCATGTGCCTGGTGGCAGGCTCAGCAGTTGCACGTGGGCTGTTCCGGGCAGAAAGGCCCAGGTTCGCAGGTCGGCACGCTCAGTCGCGGTGACGAAGATGAGACCGGCCAAGACCGAGCCAACAGTAGCGAGATCGCCATACTTTGAGTTTCTTGTGCTTTGGCGAACGGCCTCCGTGGCCACTGCGCTCGCCGCCGCTTTGATGCTGGAGCGGATGATGCCCCGGGCGTAAATCTGAGGGAGCTCGCGCTGGTGATTGACTTCGGCAACGCGGCTTAAGTCCTCGATTAGAGGCATGGGTGTTTCGATACGGTTGTCAGCCGAGGCGGCGGTGATCGTGGGTTGTAGCCCCGGAGCGGTGGCTGGTGTGATTCGCTCGGCGATGGCTCGGACAGAGCGGACCTCACTGACCCAGGTTTTGAGTTTGGGCAACTCGATATAGAGCGGGTAGGTGTAGATTTGGATAGGGCCGATGCGCTCGGGAACCTTGATCGGCGCGCGGCCGGCGAAGGCCACCAGCAGGACGTTGACGCTGCTTTGCTGCAATTCACCCATCGTGGCGAAGTCTGCCGGGTTGACGTTGCCGACGAGGCCGCCTTGGGCCGAAAGAATTTCTGTCAGGCGACGGGCGGCGACCGCCTGATTCTCAGACTCGCCAGATTTGGCGAACGTGACTGCGGAGAGATACGTGGCCAGCGGAGACTCGATGAACTGGCCGCCGCTGGTGGCTTCGGCAAACAGGTTGGTTGGCTGGCCAGCGACGGCCTGGCTGTAGGCCTTGGAATCCTTCTGGCGAAGGGCTGAGTCAAACTTGAGGTAGCGGTCACGCAGCAGGTTGGCTTTGCCCGCAGCGCGGCGGGCCTCGACGGTTGCGCCACCTTCGAGTCTGCCCAGGCGCAGGTTCACCAGCAGTTTCATTGCGTTGACGTACATGTCCTCATATGGCGCTGCGATGTAGTTGGTGACTTCATCGTTGAGCAGCCATGATGCGACGGTGTCGCCGGGTGGCTGCTCACGCCAGAGGTCCATGATCTTGTCGGCTTCTTCCCAGGTTGCAAAGGCACGATTGTCGTCACCGAGCGCAAACGCAATGGAGCCTCGGTCCAGCAGCCAGAGCAGCTTGCTGTTGTCGCCATACAAAGATTGAACACCCGGAGTGTCAAGTTCTTTGGCTGCGATGTCGTACCTGCCGGTGGCGGCGTAGTCGGCCATTTTCAGTCGCTGATCTTGAAAAGCACAGCCGCTGGCAATGAGCATGGCGGTACCGGCCACCAGAACGGCGATGAAAACGGCGGCGTGGCCGGCGATTGCCTTGAAAGAGGAGCCAAAGGGGTGGGGCATAGCGCTCAAGGAGGGTGGCAGGTCTGGCGGGTGCTCAGCAGCGTTTGGGGTTGGAGTATTCGCCGGTGGCCCGGCCGGAGCAAACGGGGGTGAGACTTCCTCAGTTATTCGCCCGCTTTTGGCCGGGAGATGTGGTTCAAAGCATGATTGGCGACGGAGTCTTGTTTCGGGCACGATGTGGCGGCTGGTTGGGCGGTAAATCTGCACACCGGGACGGACGGTCGGTAACTGGGTGACCTTGGTTTAAATCAGGGAAAAATTCGGTATGGACGGAAGGAAGATTTACATAAATTTTATGTTTTTTCCTGGTGGGCGGGTACACTGTCCCATGCCGTCAGACCGTGACCTTCCCACACCGTTTGGCCCTTCCAAATCAACCCAAGTTCCCTCACCTACCCATGGTACCAGCGCAATTGCCGGTGCCGAAGCAACAAGCATGGCCAATCGAGCCTCGCTGCATTCAACAGACATGGCCCCGGCTCGGCCTAGGCCGGCTGGCCCAGGTGGGGTTAGCGAGCCAAAACCGGCCTCGCCGCAGCCGTTGCCGGCGTATGGCGAGGATGCGGTTGATGTTGAAGATCGGGTGGACCTGCTGTCGGGGCTGGCGGACAGCTCTGCAACGGAGTTCTTCTCGCCGATTCCTCCGGGGTATCGCAAGGGGTTCCACAAGTATGTGGTTGTGTTTGGTACGGTTATGTCGGGGCTGGGTAAAGGCATCTTCGCCAGTTCGCTGGCCAAGCTGCTGAAGGACAAAGGGCTGGTCGTTACGCCGATCAAGCTTGAGGGTTACCTGAATATTGACGCAGGGACGCTGAATCCGTATCGCCACGGTGAAGTGTTTGTGCTGGATGATGGCACCGAATGCGACATGGACTTGGGCACGTATGAGCGAATGCTCGATCAGGACGTGACGCGCCGAAACTTCACGACATCAGGACAGCTTTTTAGCCAGATTCTGGAGCGTGAGCGGCACGGTGATTACCTGGGCCGGGATGTGCAGATGATCCCGCACGTGACTGGCGAGGTCAAACGCCGCATCCGTGAGCTTGCGGTGCAGGGTGACGGGCGCCGTCCGGCGGATGTTGTGTTTGTTGAAGTCGGCGGCACCGTGGGCGACTATGAAAACGGCTTCTATATCGAAGCGCTCCGTGAGCTTGCATTTGAGGAAGGCCCCGGCTCTGCGTGCTTTGTGGCCCTGACGTACGTCATCAAGCCGCAGACGTTGGGTGAGCAAAAGAGCAAGCCTGCGCAGCTTGGTATTAAGCGATTGATGGAAATGGGCGTGCAGCCCCACCTAATTGCCTGCCGCGCAACCGAGCCGTGTACGCCGAAGGTGCTCGAGAAGATCGCGATGTTCAGCAACGTGCCGATGAAGCGGATCTTCTCGATGCACGACCGGCCCAGCATCTACACCATCCCCGATGAGATGCGCCGAGATGGACTGGACCGCGAGATTCTCTCGGTCCTGAACCTGCACGAGCGAGTTGATGTTGCCCACGAGGACCGGGCCCGAGATCGCTGGGCGAGCTTTGTGCGCAAGCTCACGGCCACGCACCCTCGCACGCTCAATCTGGGCATCACCGGCAAGTACGCGCACCTGCGTGATGCGTACGCCTCGATTGATAAAGCAATCGAGCATTGTTCAGCGCACCTTGATACGGCGGTAAAGGTGCATTGGATGGACACCACGGAGCTGAGCGAATCTTCAGCGCTTAGCCAGCTTGGTGAGCTTGATGCGGTGATTGTGCCGGGAGGCTTTGGATCACGCGGCGTTGAGGGCAAGATTGCGGCGGTTCGGGTATGTCGTGAAAACAAGATCCCGTTCCTGGGCATATGTCTTGGCTTCCAGGTTGCCGTTATTGAATTTGCCCGCAATGTGCTGGGCTTGCCCGACGCCAACAGTACCGAGTTTGATCCGCGGTGCCAGAATCCGCTGATCAGCGAATTGCCGGACCAGAAGCGGGTTGAGGGGCTGGGTGGCACGATGCGGCTGGGTGCGCAGGATGTGCTGCTGACAGAGCGGTCAATGGCATCTCAGCTGTACAACCGCAGGCTTTCGGTTCGTGAGCGGTTCCGCCATCGCTACGAGGTTGATCCCGCGTACATTCAGCGGCTCGAGGCTGCCGGGCTGATTTTCTCTGGCCGGCATCCGACCCAGCCCATCATGCAGGTGCTGGAGCTTCCGGGTGAATCAACCGGGTTGCCCAACAACCACCCATACTTTGTTGCGGCCCAGTTCCATCCGGAATTGACAAGCCGGCCGCTTCGTCCGCAGCCGCTGTTTATGGGTCTGATCGCGGCGGCGATTTACCGAACCTATGGCACAACGGATGCCGCCCGGGCGGAGCTTGCCAATGACCCCATCCTGAGCAAGTGGCTCCGGTACCCGGGGGAGCCCAAGCGTGAGGGCAAGCCGACGCCGGTTTGAGGTTTGGATTGTGAACATGTGAATGTTGGCTCGGCTGCCGCATGGATGAACCAGGCATCAGGCAAACTGCATGAACTTGCGGTTTTGTCGGATGGGGGTTTTTTTACCCGCGATAATCGGGCATGGGTCAAGTCAACGCTGCGCGGCAAGAGTCTGGAAACTTGGGTGTGGCAGGCCGATCATCTTTTGTACCGGTTTTGTGCGCGCTTGTGGTGCTGCTGCCGCAAGCGATTAAGGTGTGTACCACCATCACGCCTCTGCCGCGATGGGACTTGGACCCGCTGCTGATTCCCGGAGACGTGATTGGGCTGGGTGTGGCAGGAGCAGCGGTCTTGGATTTGATCACGATCTTGGGCAGCGCTGCGGCTGTGCTGCTGGTTCCGGCAGCGGGCGGTGACAAGACCCGGGAAACCCGGGCAATTGGCTTACTGCTCGCGGGATCACTGCTGGTAACACTGCTGGCGATAGTTCGGCCGGTTGCGATGCTGCATGACCAACGGATTGCGCTGGCGTGGGTGGCGGGTTTTGTTGGCGGCGCTGCGCTGCTGCGGCTGGCGACCGATGCGCGGGTTCGGCTGGTGGTGCTGGCGGCAGTGTGCGGCTTGCTTGTGATGATGGCGACCAAGGGCGCGATGCAGATGCTTTATGAGCACGCGCGGGTGGTGGAGTCATTCCGGACCGGTAAAGAGGCGCTGTTTGCGGCGCAAGGCTGGACCGCTGATTCAAGTTCGGCCAAGGGATACGAGCGGCGGCTGATGCAAAATGAGCCATCGGGGTGGTTTGGACTGGCGAACGTGTTTGCGACGTTTATGGCCGCGGGGGTTGGCCTGGCTGCGGCACCGTGCGTGGCCATGGTGCGTGCCAAACGGCGGGGCGCTGCTGGGTATGTGGTGTGGGGCGGGTTGCTGGTGGTGTGTATTGTGGGCGTGCTTGCAGCGGGCAGCAAGGGTGGGCTAGCAGTTGCGGCTGTAGCGGCGGTGGCAGGCGCGGTGGGGGGTTGGAGGGCTGCCAAATGGTCAACTCATCAAGTGGGCGAGTCGTCAAAGTCGAAGGCGGATGCAGTTGCTGCGCCGGGAGGTCGGGCTGGGAAGTCGCGGGGCTTGGCTGGCTGGATTTGGGGAGAACTCGGAGGGATCGTGGCGGTGGCGCTGGTGGTTGGGGCGAATGTGGCGGTGCTGGTGCGCGGGCTGGTGGGGGAGCGAATTGGTGAATTGTCGGTACTTTTTCGCTGGTTTTATGTTGAGGCGGCGTGGCGGATTTTTCAGTCGGCCTGGCTGACGGGTGTAGGGCCGGATGGATTTAAGGAAAGTTACTTGCGGATGAAGAATCCGCTGAGTCCGGAGGAGGTGCAATCTCCGCACAACATTGGATGGGAATGGCTGGCGACTTTGGGTGTGGGAGGAGGCTTTTTGGTGGCTGCGGTGCTGGTAATGGCGTATTTATGTGGGCGAGCGGTGTGGGGGGGTAAGTGGCCGGATGGTCAGATGGCGAGATTGCCAGATGAGGGCAGGGAATTAGATAAGGGAATTGGTTTTGCCGAAGCTGCTGAGTGGGAGCGTTGGTTTTTACGGCGTGCGGTTTTGGTGGTGCCGGTGGGGGTAACTTTGGTGTGTTTGTGGCTGGATGCCGGAGGGTTGCCGCCGGAGGTGATGGTGATGCGGATTGGGTTGATGGCGATTACGGCATGGATGGGGCTGAAGATGTGCGACTTTTTTGGTGACGGTGAAGAGAGTATCGATGGTTCTGGGGATGGTGCTGGGGATGGCGCTGGGGATGGTGCTGCAGTATCCCGGCGTGCGATGGTGGCCGGGTGCGGGGCGTTTGGGCTGGCGATTTTGCTGCAGTCGCAGATTGAAGTGACCATGTCCAGCACGCAGGCCGGGCCACTGGCGATGATGTGCCTAGCGATTGGCGCTGCCGGTGGAGTGCGCTGGGCGGCGGGCGGTGGGGTGAAGCCTAGCGTGCGGGCGACTGGCCTGGGCAGCGGTGAGGGCGGGATTGTGGTGCATCGCAAGCTGAGAATTTCGCTTGGGCAGCAGGTTGGGCCGGCGCTGCTGGTGGTGCTGATTGCCGGATGTGCTTGGCACTTTGCAGTAGCGGGAATGATTGCATGGGAAGCCAAGTTAAAAGCCGCGGCGGAGGTGGTGCGGCCGCTGGCTGAGACGGAAGTGCTGATGCGCGACGCTGCACGGGCCAAGAGCGCGACGGAGCGAGATGCGTTGTTGCAGGAGGCCGCAGGGGTGCTGAAGGCCGCGATGGCCGGTGGCGCTGCAGCGCGGGCGGATGTGGCGGCCACGCCGCAGGCTGTTGAACAAGCGATGGCGACGCTGCGATACCCGCTGATACTGCGGGCCCGAGACCTGCTGGCCGAAGCGATGGACCAGACGCGGCCGGATGTGGCGACGTGGCGGGAGCAATCACGGCTGACGTTGCTGCTTGCACAGCTTACCTTGGCAACACCTGATGATGCGAGCCGCCGCGGTGGGGCCGGCGGCAAGAGCCGGGCAGGGGCTGGGGTGTTGTTGGAGCCGGAGGTGCCTGCGGCAATTCCGGCGTTTGGCAAGCCGGACACGGCGGCCGAGGCGGAGGCGCGAGAGTTGATTCGACGGGCAAGCACGGCATCAAACTGGTTGATCCTGCGGCGGCCGGCGGCGGTAACTTCATGGCAGGTTACGGTGCTGCGGACGGCACTTGAAATGATGCCGGATGAGCGAGTGCGGCACGCGCTGTACGCGGCAATGAGTAATGCGATACAGGCCGATCCGTTTAGCCTGCCACTGGTGATGACGCAGTACCGACTGCTAAAGACTGAGAACCCGGTCACGATTGATGCGGCAAATGCCGCCCGCCGGGCGCTGGAGATTCACGGGTTGCTGCGGCTGGATGCGGAGGTAAAGGGGCTTGATGAAAAGACGCGGAAGGAACTGGAGCGGTTTGTGAAGTTGTTTGATGAGACTGGGATGGCACCGGTGGATTGAGAGTGTGACGATTTTGAGAGTCATGGCACGGTGCTTGGTGGCACGGAGAATGGAAGGGTTGGTTTCCCAGACGCACACAACCCTTGGCCAATGGGCCAAGGGTTGCGGCAGGAGGACCATGAACTTGTGCGTGGCAAAGATGGGCTGCAGCTTTACCGGCGGCGACGGAACGCAGCAAGGCCGGCGAGGCCCAGCACGGTTGCCGTTGCCGGCGTGGGAATTGCAACCGCGATGGAGGCGAGTGGCAGGTTGTCGATCGCACTGACAAAGGATGCCGCACCGGTCGCGAGGTTGATGGTGTAGAGGCTGCTGTTGGGGAAGCCATCGATGTTGAGGCTGAGGTACGCGACGTTGCTGCTTGAGGCAATGTCAAAGCCAACAGGCGATGTCGGGTCAACAAGCAGGCTGCCGATGGTGCTGAGATCACCGGTGTTGGGTGAGACGACGGGGGCGACGCCGCCGACGCTGCCCTGACGGACGAGGTTCATGTCGCGGGCATCTATGTTGTACAGCGTCGTGGTGAGGGTACCGGCGACGTTGTTGGTGTAGGAAGAGGCGATGACCAGTGGTGCGACGCCAAAGTTGGCATCACCGCTGCGGAAGAAGAGGTTTCCGTCGCCCTGCACGCCCGGGGTTGCGGCGTTGCCATCGACCACAGCTCCATCGTTCGGGTTGATGCGGAAGTTCTGGCCGCTGTCACTGGTGATGCGGATGCGATCAACCTGCGGATTGAAGTTGAACCCAAAGCGCTGGCCGGAAAGGGGAAGGGCGAAGGTGCCCGAGCCAACCTGGCTTGCGATGCCGGTTGCGGTGCTGAGGGTGTACAGGCGACCACTGCTGCCGAGGCCGTAGAGAATGCTGTTGGCGGGACGAAAGTCAATACCGAGTAGTGATTCACCGGACTGCAGGCCGGAGATGCCGATTGCCGGTGTAACCGTGAGCGGGGATGCGCTGTCGAAACTGACAAGGCTATTGGTGGTGGTCAGGCCGTAGATGACATCGGCCGAAGCCGTGCCGGCGAGTGCGGCGAGTGTGGTGAAAGCGAGTGCTGCGGTTCTGCTGGAATTCATGGATCTCTTCCTTCTGATAAATATGAAACACGAGTGTGAGGTTTACGATTGGTGTTGCCGTGGCTTGGGTGATCGTGACTGCCGGTGAGGGGTCACGCATCACCCTTGCCTTGGCGTGCGACTGAGGACTAATAAAGGCTGATCAACCAGCGGGCGGATGGAGCCGAATTGGCCTTACCCAGCGGCATCGGCGGCGGTGGCAAGGCCCACTGCGGCGTTGATGAAGACGCGGCTTTGGCCCTTAAACAGGCCGGAATTGAGCAGCCCGACCGCCGCGGCGACGGCACCGGCGTTGGCATCACCGGTTGGCCGGATAATGGAGCAGAGGGGGAAGTTGGGATTTAGGAACTTGCAGGGCTGGGGCATGACAACCTCAGCGAGCGCCTGGTTGGAGCGCAGGTCAGGGAAGACCAAGCCATCACCACTGGTGAAGCCGAAGACACCTTCGAGGGTTTTGTGGAACACTGCGAAGTGGTACACCTCAGTGGGCCCGATGGAAGAGAGGATGCGCTTGGTAACGGGGTGCTGGGCCTTAATGATTAGGTTGGAGTACAGGCTGCTGCCGCCCTGCTCGATTGCGCAGAAGTGGAAGGCCGCCGAGTGCGCTAGGGTCTGAAGCTGGTTAGCGTTCAGTGCGTTGCTGGTGGGGATGGTTGAGCGGCCGGTGATGTTGACGAGCTGCGGGAACGTGTCGCCAAAGTCGGGGTTGCCGGCGCCGCGGTAGCGGAAGAACCAGCTGGTATCGACCGTGAGGTTCGTGAGATTGGTGAGCCGACCGCGCTGCTCTGCGCCTTGTGTGCGTGCGCTTGGCAGCGTGCGGAAGGGGTCGAGGTTGACCGGGGTTTCACCGATCGAGGCGAGATACGCGTTGATGAGCAAGGCGTGCGATCGTTCATCGTTGCGGTCATCACGGATGTAGCGCGGGAGTGACGGGTCAATGGCTGAGAGCGCATCGTGGAAGCCAGCGTTGTTGGTGGCAAGCTCGGCGTACTGGGCCCAGAGATCATCCTCGAGCAGTTCCGCAGCTGCGAGAAACTTGAGAATAGCGATGTCGCCCGCGGGGACTGGGCCGCCGCCACCACCTTGGGCGCGTGCGTTTGTGCCGAGCAGGCCAACGGTCGCAGCGGTGGCGGCGACGGCGGTGGCCATGCCGAGGAAGTTGCGCCGTGATGACGCATCGTCTTGTGCTTGCGGAGCGGTGATGGGGGAGGGCACGGCGAGTGCTGAGAGGACAGGATCGATCTGCGGTGATTCGACGCTCATAATAATCTCCACATAAAAATGGACAAACAGATACCCACCCGGCGAAATGGTCGGGAAGGAGGAAGCGGACAATTTGGTACTCAGGCAGATCAATCCCTTATCGGGATCGCCGCATCAGGGCGGCAGTTCGTGAGTCAGATGCGGATGCAAAGCACGCATTGCCTGCTGAAGGCAGAACGCGAGCGCGATGAACGTGGGTGGAGATGGTTCGGGCGGAGGGAACGGGAAGGCACACTGGCGTCACGAGTGATGGAACCTGCTAGACAGAAATCTTTCGGGCGAGGGGGTCAAACGGATTGCGGATTTTCACTTTTTGATTTCTAGGGGTTTTCTGTTCAAAGGTCGCTGGGAGGCACGCGGGGTTTGCCAATCTGGCAACTGAAGCAAGGTGCATTGAGGGATGACCGAGCAGATTGGTGCGGGGGTGTCGGTGTCGCCTGGCTGGTGGCTGGTATCTGGATTCAAAGTGCGAACGAAAGAGGGCCACTGCGCTGCATGCAGTGGCCCTTGTGAATTGATTGGGTTTGAGTGGTTTTAGCAGCCTGCGGAGAAGGCGTTGATGAAGGCGATGAAGTCGGAGCCATCGATGATGCCATCGGGGCTGAGGCCATCTGGGCCGCCGCCGGCGACATCGGCTTTGGGATCGACCGTCGGGTCACCTGTGGCAAACGAGTTGATGAAGGCGATGAAGTCGGCGCCATCAACTATGCCATCGGGCGCGTTGCCCCCAGTGCCGCCGGCGATGTCTGCCAGTGAGGTGCATGGCGGTGTGCCGTACTTGATCAGGAAGATGTCATCGCTCCCTGCATTTGGGCCGCTGAGGCTGCCGGACGTGAGGCCGGTGATGTATGTATTTCCGGTGCGATCGACGGCAACGCCAAAGGCGAAATCGCTGCCAGCTGATCCGGTCTGTCGGATCCAGAGCAAGGTCCCCAGTGCATTGTACTTGGCTGTAAAAAGGTCGGTACCGCCGACTCTGCCGGGGGCCAGGGTGCCGTCGGTGTAGCCGGTGATGTACACGTTGCCGCCACTATCAATTGTCACATCGGTGGCGATGTCTACGTTGCCGGTGGAGCGAAGTTGTCTGAGCCAAACCTGAGTTCCAGTTGTATCGTATTTGACAAGAATGATGTCGGGTGCGCCGGAGATGTTCTGAGCACCGAGGTTGCCACGCGTGTAGCCGGTGATGTATGCGTTGCCATCGCCATCGACGGCCACGCCACTGGCTTGCTCCTCCGCAGCACCGCCGAATTGCCGAACCCAAAGTTGGGTGCCCGATGGATCGTACTTTGCCAGAAAGATGTCGAAGTTTCCGGCGTTTGCACGGCCCAAGCTGCCGCTGGTATAGCCGGTGATGTAAGCGTTGCCGGTTCCATCGATGGAGACGCCCGTGGCGAAATCAGCACCTGGTGTTCCGGTTTGACGACTCCAGAGCAAGTTGCCCGATGTATCGTATTTGGACAGGAAAATATCAAAGCTTCCTAGCAGCGGACCGCCCAAGTTGCCGGCGGTGTAACCGGTGAGGTACACATTTCCGTCGCGGTCTAAAGCGATGCTGTTGGCGGAGTCGTCTGCCGGGGTGCCGCTTTGGCGGAGCCAGAGCAAGTTGCCCGCGGCATCGTACTTTGCTAGGAAATTGTCATACCCACCGGCGTTGGCCCCACTGAGACTGCTTTGTGTAGAGCCGGTGATAAACAGATTTCCGGCGGCATCAACGGCGATACCGCTGCCGAGATCGTTTGCTGTCGAGCCGGTTTGTCGGGCCCAAAGCAGCGTGCCGACGGGATTGTACTTGGCTAGGAAGATGTCAGCGCCGCCTGCATTAGGTCCACCAACGCTGCCGCGCGTGTCACCGACGATATAGACATTGTCAGACGCATCTACGACGACGCGGGAGGCCCCATCCGTAGCGGCCGAGCCAATCTGTCGCACCCAGAGTTGGTCTTGCGCTGCGGCGGGCGCGAGCAGCGATGCTGCGACCCACACGAACGCGGCAGGGGCGAGTACGACCTTGCGGATAAAACCCAACGTGACTGCAAACGATGCCGATTGCCGATGTCGGTTGGTTGATGTGCCACCCGGCGCAGCAAAAGTGACGACTTCCCCCGACGCTCTAGTCCTGATCTGCATTTTTTACTCCTGTCCCAAAGCCACCCGGTGCTGTGCACTTACACAAACATGCCGGAGACAATGAATACTACTCCGGCTCGTGAGCTTGGAGTACATAACAGCGGAACGCGGCTTCTGGGAATGGTCGCAGCGCTCGCCGAGATGTCGGCAAGGGTCACAATTCACTCCTCCGTGAGGATCAACACCGAATAACCCGCTATCGGACCTGAACGATTCGCTGGCGTCCGCCCGGTTCGAGGCTCTGCACTAAAGGCGATGGTGAGGGTGATGCAGTCGGTGTCATCGGCGATGACTTCGGCGGCCAGGTTGGTTGGGATCACGGCGGCGACCGTGGCAAGCGTGTAGGGCCACGTGCCGCACGTGACTTCGATCAGCGTGGCCGGGTTGCCGTTTGCCAGTGCGGAGCCGAGGGTGATGCAGCAGCAGTACCGTGAGGCGGTGATGTTGGCGGTGAGGTCGTGGATGATGATGTTTGAGCGACAAGACTAGTGGCCGGTTGAGCGGCGGGCGTGATATGGCTAGCACCCAGCGGCGAAGGCGTTGATGAAGGCGATGAAGTCGGAGCCGTCGATGATGCCGTCGGGGCTGAGGCCATCTGGGCCGCCGCCGGCGACATCGGCGAGTGGGTCGATGGCGGGGTCACCGGTGGAGAAGGAATTGATGAAGGCGATGAAGTCGGAGCCATCGACGATAGAGTCGCCGCAGATGGTGGGGGCAGCGCCGGTGCCGACGATGTCGGCTAGACCGCAAGGGCGGATGATCGTGAGCGTGGCCTCATTGCTGGTGACGCTGTCGCAGATGCCCGCGATGATGCAGCGGAAGTTGCCGACCGGTCCTGCCGCGTTCGAGATGGAGGTGATGCTCATGGTGGGCGTGGCAGCACCGGAGACATTGAACGCGGGTGTGCCTTGGCTGTTGGTGTTGATGCCGGTAGCGAGTGATGTCCTTGCGGTGCCGGGCCCTGCGGGTTGCCATTGCCACAGGTAGGTGAAGGGGCCGAGGCCTGAGGCTGAAAGCGAGAAGTTGGCGGCGATGTTGCGGCAGGTAGTGACCGAGATGGGCTGCTGAAACACCACCGGGTTGGGTGTTGTGTTCAGGAGCACCGAGACATTGCTGCTGCCGAAGTTTGCGACGGCCAGGTCGCGCTTGCCGTCGGCGTTGAAGTCGCCTGCCGCGATGGAGGTCGGGCCGGTGCCCGCGGCGAAGTTGACCGCCACCTGGAAGGTGCCATTGCCGTTACCCAGTAGGATGGAGACGTTGTTACTGTCGGCGTTTGCCACGGCTAGGTCGGTCCTGCCGTCGGCGTTGAAATCACCCAGCGCGACGGAGCGCGGGTCGTTGCCCACGGCGTAGTTGGTCCGCGGTTGGAACGTGCCATTGGCGTTGCCCAGCAGGATCGAGACGTTGTTGCTGAAGAAGTTTGTCACGGCCAGATCGAGCCTGCCATCAGCGTTGAAGTCGCCCACGGCGACGGAAGTCGGGTCGGTGCCCACGACGTAGTTGACCCGTGGCTGGAATGTGCCGTTGGCGTTGCCAAACAGGATCGAGACGTTGTCGCTCCTCCCGTTGGCCACGGCCAGGTCGCGCCTGCCATCGGCGTTGAAGTCACCCACCGCGATGGAGGTTGGGCCAGTACCCACAAAGTAGTTGACCGGCGAACCGAACGCACCGCCGACGCCGCCCAGCAGGATGGAAACGTTGTTGCTGGCGCTATTGGCCACGGCCAGATCGATCCTGCTATCGGCGTTGAAGTCGCCCACCGCGATGGCGGTCGGGCTCGAGCCCACGTTGTAGTTGACCGCTTCTTGGAACGTGCCCCTGGCGTCGCCCAGCAGGATAGAAACGTTGTTGCTGTCGAAGTTTGCCACGGCTAGGTCGGGCCGGCCGTCGTTATTGAACTCGCGCACCGCGACGGCGCTGGGGTTGGCACCCACGGCATAGTTGACCGCCGCCTGGAACGTGCCGTTGGGGTTGCGCAGGAGGATGGAGACGTTGTTGCCCAGGGAGTCGGCCACGGCCAGATCGGCCCTGCCGTCGGCGTTGAGGTCGCTCGCCGTGATGGCGCGCGGGAAGCTGACCGGACCGCCCACGGCGGAGTTGGCCGCGGCGGCAAATGAGAGCGGGCAGGGGTTGGTGACGGTGACGATTGCGGCAGTGCTCGTAATCACCTGTGTTCCGATGCCGCAAGCGGCGGCCGCGGTGACTTGTACATCGTACGAACCGGTGTCGCCCGGGACAGCGGGTGTGAAGGAGAGCGTGGGCGTGGTGGCACCCGAGATGTTGCCGCCGTTGCTGATGGGGGAACCGTTTTTTCGCCACCGGTATGTGAGCGTGTTGCCGAAGCCGCTAGCGGTGATGGAGAGCACGACGTTCTGGCCGGTCTGTATGGTCTGACTCGCGGGCTGCTGGACGATGACGATCGGTAAGAAGTAGCTCGTATTGAGGAGCACAGAGACGTTTTCGTCAAACGAGTTCGCCGCGGCCAGATCGGGCCTGCCGTCGCCGTTGAAGTCCGCTGCGGCCACGGAGAGCGGGCTAAGGCCCACCGCGAAGTCCGCCCGCGCGCTGAAGGAGCCCGTGCCCGTGCCCAGCAGGATGGAGACGTTGTTGCTATCGGTGTTCGCCACGGCGAGGTCGGGCCTGCCGTCGCCGTTGAAGTCCGCTGTGGTCACGGAGAGCGGGAAGCTGCCCACCGCGAAGTCCGTTGCCACGCCGAAGGAGCCCGTGCCCGTGCCCAGCAGGATGGAGACGCTGTCGCCGAAATAGTTCGCCACGGCGAGGTCGGGCTTGCCGTCGCCGTTGAAGTCCGCTGCGGCCACGGAGATCGGGCGAAGGCCCACCGCGAAGTCCGCCCGCGCGCTGAAGGAGCCCGTGCCCGTGCCCAGCAGGATGGAGACG
>JBBRKQ010000060.1:0-24427 GCA_038231815.1 Phycisphaerales bacterium | reverse complement strand
GTGCTGATACTGCCAAAGAGTTCGCGCAAAAGAAATCCAACGCGTCAAGCATTCGGCGCTTTATGGATTAATTTTTTAAGCGGAAGTGCAGGTCGTCACCCTCCGAAAGCCTCCACTAAGAGCGGTACCCAGAAGGGTACCGTGGGTGCGCGTGCTGATACTACCAAAGAGTTCGCGCAAAAGAAATCCAACGCGTCAAGCATTGACCATTTCGCCTCCCCCCGCCACCCTCGCGCGCTTCAAAGAGCACGCTATTTTCATCGCCGCCCAGTGGGAAGCCAACCGCCAACGCGACCTCTACTTCGATCGCATCTGCAGAAACAAATGGCCAGCTGGCCCATAACCATAAGAGCCGCACGCGGAAGCGTACGGTGGGCATCAACGTGCACTTCCCCAAAAAATCCAACCTCCAAAACACCAAACGCCAAACGCGTCAGTTTTCCGCTGCGCTAACTCCTCACCGTCATCTACACGCTCACCCACGGTACCCTTCCGGGTACCGCTCTTATGGTGGGTGCTCCGCGGCTAGTCACTGTTCGCTGACCAAATAAAACCGTTGCACTACGGCTTCGAATTCGTCTCCGGGTTCGCGGCGGAATGTGTACGAACCTTCCATGGTGCCCCACGAGGTCTTCAGCGGGCAGAATGACTCGTAGCCGAACTTGGCGCCCGGTTCAAGCCTCGGCGTCTGGCCAATCACACCATCGCCCTTGACTTCGTGGCTCGCGCCGGAGGCGTCAACAATCAGCCAGCGGCGGCGGAGCAACGTAACTGGCGTTTGCGACTCGTTGACGATCGTGATGGCATACCGAAACACCCAGGTCCTCGAATTGATATCGGACTGCTCCATATCAGGCCGTGGGGCGGCGGTAATGCGGATGCCCTGGGTTACAGCCAGCGAACCATTCTTTTGGTGTGTAGAGGTAGCCGTCATGTACGGATGATAACGACGCCGCGGCGGCCGCAGTGTCCAAATCGGCGCGGATGAGCCTACCCGGGTTGTAGAGGTGCCACAGCTTCACAGCGTGCCTGTGCGGCTTTTGCCCAACTGGCGCAGAACTTGCCTTGCCGGACCGATCCCGCTTGTCGCGGCGTTCGGGCGGGCTGCGGTTGTCAGAGGAGCGACTCAGCCCGCCCGAGCCGCGTTTTTCTAGGTCTCTACAGATACTCCAAGTCGCCTCACCTTGTTTCCGCGTCCTTCCTGTAGAGATCCTTCCGGACACCTGCCACGTTTCTTTTACCGCAGGAAAACAGCCTTTGAGCAGCAGCCGTATGCACCTGACCCGCGACGATATTGCTCAGTTTATTACCGCAACCCTTGCCGCGGAGCTTGATGCCATGCGACCGGGGCGCACGCATGATTCACTCTCGGTGGCCCACGGGAGGCTAGACCATCTGCCAGTTGGTGCCAGCGAGAGGGAAATGCTGCGGCTTGCCGGAAGGGTGTGCCAGTGTCTGCACTTAGATGGTCTGCTCTCGGCCGATGAACTGGTCGCATCTCCGTGGGTTGATCGCTGGGCGATTTTGAGTCAGGCGGCGCGGGCCATGCCGCAGCACCACGGGCATGTCACGTTTATGGACCGGACAATGGGCGATGCCATCCCGGCGACGCACACCGGTGAGCATTTGGCCCGCCACGCAACATCCATTGCCCGGATTGTTCGATCTCGCAGCTTAACCCAGCGTGTGGTGTGCCTGACACAACCGGACAGCCCGATGGGCCTGATCTCGGCGAGCTTGCTACCGGCGGCGCTGGATGCCGAGGTGCTGGATGACAGGCTGCTGCCACCTCGGGCCGTGATACCGATGCTGCGCGCCGGCGACTTGGTGGTGGTGCGGGGCGACCAGGTGGCGGGGCTGCTGCATGCTGCCGATGACCTACCGCCCGCAAGCCTGCTGGTGATCGATGCACCACTGGACCCAGAGACGTGGCTGCAACTTAAAGAGCGGGGCATGGCCGACACGCTTGAGGTACATTCAACAATTGAGGCCGGA
Source organism: Phycisphaerales bacterium (assembly GCA_038231815.1). Classification (GTDB taxonomy): domain Bacteria; phylum Planctomycetota; class Phycisphaerae; order Phycisphaerales; family UBA1924; genus CAILKP01. Next base: position 22,432 of record JBBRKQ010000060.1, on the reverse strand, counting down.
CCAATGGCATGGCGCGACGGCGCAGACCAGCCGTTTGTGCTGCTGGAACACTGGCTGCGTTTGCATGCCGGAGCGGTGGTCCGTGACTTTGATGGCCAGCGGTTTGATCTAGCACTCCACGCGCTTTGGCTAGACAGCCGGCGATTTGCACTGGCCGGAGCGACGAGCGCCAACCCGGTGGGGCCAGCCCAGCGGTGCGGCACAGTGGCAGCGGTGCTGCGGGCCCATCCGGCTGTGCTTGATGTGGCGGTGCGTCCAACACGGGAACCATCTTCAATCGCATCGGCCAGTGCGGGCGGCATTGCAACGCCGCTGACTGCGTACGTGATCCCGCGCCACGATGCAACGCTGCCGCAGGACTTGCTTGCAACCCTGCGGGCGTTTGCAACAGAACGACTGCTGCAGCGCGACCGACCAGTGTCGTGGACCATTGGCCCAGCGATGGCGGCTGGCTACTTGTTCAAGAACGCAGGGTGATCACCCGGAGCCAAAACCGGGTGAGGAAAAGAACTGACAACCAAGCAGTTTAACCGGCGTTCACCGAAGCGGGATGCTGTCGGAGGCTACGCTTAACGCGTGGCCGGGCTATTGAAGAGTTCCATCTCGAGCTTTACCTGTTGCGTTTGCGTTCTCGCAGCCATCGCGGCAGCTGGCGGCTGCACACGGGTGACCACACCCGGCCGCCCAATCGCCCAGCGAGCGGTGATTGGCTCACCGGGGATGGAGCCGGGTCGCTTTGCCAAGCCCAGGTGCATCGCCGCAGATGAGCAGACGATTTGGGTGGTAGACCGGGCCGCGAAGGTGCAGCGGTTTGATCCGGATTCGGGGCTGTGCCTGCAATGGTTTACGATGCCCGAGAGTGAACTTGGCAAGCCGACGGGGATAACCGTTGGCCCATCACCCAGCGGAGACGGGACGCCGTGTTTGTATCTGGCAGATACGCACTACAACCGCATTGTTGTTTACGCCATCCCGGAATTGCCCAAAGGATGGAAACCCGGGAGTGATACCAACGCACCTGTGAAGGTGAACCCGACTGAGGTGCTGAGATTTGGAACGTACGGAATGGGACCGGGGCAGATGGTGTACCCCACCGGCGTGGCGGTGCTCACGGCGGCGGATGGCAAAACTGTTGAACGGTTGTACGTGACTGAGTACGGAGGCAACGACCGAGTGCAGGCGTTTGATTCCAAGGGTGCGCCGCTGTTCACCTTCGGGGTTTTTGGAGATGGGCAGAAGCCGGAAACGATTGAGTTGAACAGGCCGCAGTCGATCGTGATTTTGCGAAGCAATGATGCGAACAACGTTCCAACAGGCTTACTGGTGACAGACTCGTGCAACCACCGGCTTGGGTTGTTTGACCTTGATGGAAAACTGCAGCGATGGATCGGGTCACCGTTGACTGGCGATATCACGCCGGGGCACTTTTATCACCCGCGCGGCATTAGCATGCTGCCGGATGGAACGGCACTGATTGTTGAGTTTGGTAACAACCGCGTGCAGCGGGTGAATCTGGCGACGGGTGAATGTTTGGGACTGTGGGGTACGGGAGGGCGTGGCGAGGGCGAACTGGCCGAGCCGTGGGGGCTGGCCAAACTAGGACGATCGGTGTACATCGTCGATGCGATGAACCACCGCGTTGTGGTGACGGATATTCCATGAAGCACTGCACTGCTGAAATCTGTCGGGCGTTTGCCCATCCCACTGCGGCCAAGTCGCTGATTGCAGGAGTGCTGCTTAGCGCCGCCTCACTGCTGGCGGGATGTAGCGGCCTCACGTTTGAGCCACATGATAACGCGACAGCCGTTGTCCCCGCAGCGGATGCAGCAAACGGGGGCAATGAAGCTGCCACAGCAGGCGAACCGGAACGGTGGCGAGATAATGGTGTGTGGCCGCAGCGGCTGGCGGTGCGCAGCGGGCTGGGCAGCTGGGCGCGGGCGAATATGGACCCTGCGCGACCGGTGATGGGAACAATTGTGCCGGTGACCGGGCCGGTGCAAGCGGCGGGAACCTCGCGCCCCGCGCAGGAAAAGGTGGAGCGTGAGTTGTACGGCGATGTGCAAACGCTTATGCAGCGAAGGACGGGTCGGAGCGTGTGGCGGAATTACACGGTAGTTGGCGAAGGACCGGGCTCGTACTTGTTTGTGACAAGTGATGATCCGTACGCAAGTGATGTGTGGGACGGGCCAGCGGGCAAGCCGAGTGCGTATTTCAAGTTCATGTCTGCCAGGCCCGCGGCGGCGGCGGGTGCGGCCGGGCGAGAGGTGATTTTTACTGACGATCAGACATCGGCGGCGGGAAAAACCGGCAAGCGTGTGGGCAGGAGCGATGACGAACAAAGGCTGATCATCGAGCGGACGTGGTTCGTGCTGTATCCACCGAAGCCGCGCGAAGGCGCTGGTACGGCGGACAAGCCAAGAGGCTTTATCGTGCTGCTACCGGGAATGTTTGGTACACCGCGGCCGACCGTGGAGGAGTTTGTTGGTGAACTGCGGGCCCGCAACTATGCGGTGCTGCGAGCGCTGGCCCATCCTTCGCGGTTTACTGAGCAAGTTACGTTTGGAATTGTGGAGTCTGCTGAGTTGCAGCCGCAGGCGGAGCTTGTGGCCAAGACGCTGACGGACCGTGCCGCGGAGTGCGCATACGCGGTACAGGCTGCGCTGCTGCACGCAAAGGACACCACACCGGAGTTGCGAGATGTCCCGGTGACCTTGGTTGGATTGAGCGGCGGCGCCATGGTGCTGCCCACCGTGGTGGCCCGCAACCCGGCGGCGTTTGACGGTGCGGTACTGATTGCGGGCGGGGCGGACTTTTTGCAGGTCGCGCTGGAGAGCAACTACAAGGACATGGTTGATGCGCTGCACTTTGTGTGGTTTCCGAACAAGCCGGCAAAGCCGGAGCCTGCAGCGAGGCCGGATGGAAGGACAGCGCCAAGTTTGGGGATGATGCGGGCCGATGAAAAACCACCGGCGGCGCTGCTGGCAAGGTTTGTGGAGCTGTATCACGCGGCGGCCCCGCTGGACAACGTAAGCACCGCATCATCGCTGAAGGGGCTTCGCACGTTGTTTATTCTGGCGACGGCGGACAAAGCCGTGCCGTACAAGCGCGGAGTGCAGTTGTGGGAAGCAGCTGGGAAGCCAGACCGGTACCTGACCTCGGGCGGGCATGAGCTGCTGTTTTTGTTTCTGCCGAATTCGTTTGGGGTGATCATCAACTGGATTGAAGCGGGCGAACGGGCGGCAAAGCCTGGCACCGTTGGGCCTTCGGTACAAAGTCGTTCAAATGCTTCTACACCAGTTCCGGCGACGACGCCGGCGGCTCAATAATCTCGGCCTCGCACCGGCTTTCGTTTTTCCTGTGTTCGCTTTCGTTGTTTCGTTTTTTCCGTGTTCCGTTGTCTTATTTGTCTGAGCCTACTCGCCTTGCTCACCGTCGCGATCAACCCGTATCACCTGACCCTTCGCGAGCTACCGGCGATGGCGGGGTTGCTGCTGGCGGATCGGACGGTGACGGTGCTGCCCACGCCGCACACGGGTGATGATCGGGATGACATCAAGCGCGCGATGTTTGCCTGCCCGCGGTACACGCGGCTGCTGGACACTTGGCGCTGGGCGAGCACACTGTGGCGCGATGGGACGATCTCGAGTTTGTTTGATGGCCAAGATGCGATGACCGATGTGCACGGTGCGATGGCCGACATGGCCGCCAGCCCGGCGTGCAAACCGCTGCATCCGTTTTTGCACAAGGAGCTTTTGAAGAAGCCTGTAGAGATGCTGGACCGGCTCTCGGCCGACATGCTCAAGGGCGGTCCTGATCCGGGCTTTTGCATGCCGATTGCGCAGGGGCTTGATCGGTTTGCTGCGCGGCACAGTTTGGTGGTAACGCGGGCTGGGCGTGATGCGGCATCGGGTAAATCCGCTGCGTCCGCGGGTGGTGGCACAGCCTCGCTCGTGCAGCGGGCCGAGGAAATGCTGGGCGTTACGGTGTTCTCGGTGGCGGTACCAGTGCTGGCATCGGCATCGGGTCGGACGATTGATGATTTGCGGGCGGACCTTGAGGCCGAGCTTCGGCCACTTCGAGAAGCGATTGCGAAGGTGGCGACAGAGGCAACGATGAGATTTGCGGCGGCGACCGTGGGCGAAGTAGCTGATGGTGTAAAGGCCGCTGCGGAAGCACAGGCGGCCCAGCGAAGGATTCGTGATGCGGCCGCGGTGTACAGCCAGGCGTTTGAGGATGTGATTGGCGGAGTGCTGAACCACGATGATGATCGCGGGATACGGATCACTGCCGCGACGTGCAGGATGGTGTGCCGGGTGCTTCCGGCGGATGCGGTGGTGCGATCATCTGTCGCGGCGCTTCGTACAGCGCGGCGGGTGGGGCTGCTGCGAGCAGAGGGGGAAGAAGCGGACTCAGATCAGGATGGAGCAGAGGTAGCAAAGCCTGTGACAACGCTGGTGATCAGCGCGATGCCGCGGTGAGCGACGGCGGCATTGGACAAGATTTAGAACGGGGATTAGACCAACGTCTGGAACAATGGGCCGCGCCGATAGATCGCGCGGGTGTCATCGTCGATACGGCGGTGATCGATGAGCCTCCAGCGCGGGGCGTTGGAGAGCTTTACGAGTGGCTCGGGGCCGCTGATGGAGTTTGCGGCGGCATCGGCCAGCAGGATGGGGCCGGTGTAAATGTGCACTTCATCTGCAAGTGGGCCAGCGGAATCGCCCTGCAGCAGGGAGCCGAGCAGTGTGCCTCCGGCTTCGACCAAAACTGTGGAGGCGTTGAAGCTGCTTCGCAGTAACTCAAAGGCCGCCCGCAGACTGAGCGGGAGGCGGGCGTTGCTGACACCGCTGCTACTGGTGCTGGACTGGCTGATCGAAGTGTGTGGAAGCGCCGCGATGGTGACACCGGAAGCCATGAGTCGCTGCGCCGCCGCACCGGCGGCGTGCTGCCGGGTGGTAAGCACCAGCAGCGGGGCGCGATCAAGCGTGCGGAGCAGTTTGCAGGTGGGACGTTCGGCGAGTTGCAACTGGCTGTCGAGCACGACGCGAAGTGCACACCGGCGAGCCGGGACATCGCGGCAGGTGAGTTCGGGGTCATCAGCCAGGACAGTGCCGATGCCGGTGACGATGGCATCAACGCGTGAGCGGAGGTACTGCACATGGCGACGGGATTTTTCGCTCGTGATCCACTTGCTGTCACCGGTGCGGGTGGCGAGGTGCCCATCAATGGTGCTGGCCCACTTAGCGATGATCCACGGTAACTTGCTGCGAAGGCTTTGGATGAATGGCTCGGAGAGCTCGATCGCGTTTGTTGAAACTGTCGTGAACTCGACTGTGATACCTGCTTGGCGGAGAACCTCAGCCCCGCTGGCAGCGAGCGGATTTGGGTCTTTGCGGGCACAGACGATGCGGGTGATTCCGGAGTGAATCAACGCCTCAGCGCAAGGGGGCTGCTTGCCGGTGTGGCTGCATGGCTCGAGGGTGACGTACATCGTGCAGCCGAGGACATCGCGGCCAAGTTGTTGCGCACGATCCAGGGCGTCGCGCTCAGCATGGACTTGACCGAAGCGGCGGTGATGGCCGATGGAGAGGATCTCAGCCTCGGCCACTGTGCGTGCGCCGCCCGGTGGCTCACGGGTAATAACAGCACCGACGAGGGGATTTGGCTCCACCAACCCTGCGGCCCGGGCCGCGTGGCGGGCGGCGAGGTCGAGCATGAACTTGGAAACGCGATCGTTCATAAGGGGCTAGAAATGAAGCCGCCCCGGTTTGGAAGCGGCTTCTTGAGTGTGTTGGGCTGCCGCTTGGGGGGGGGCTCAGGCGGACACCGCCGGGAATGGCGGTGTTACGGGCGGTGCTAGAGGCGGTGTTACGGGCGGTACTACGGGTAGGGTTACTGGCAGGCTTTTTTCAGTGCATCGGCCTTGTCGGTCTTTTCCCAAGTGAAGAACTCGATTTTGGCGCCGACCTTTTTGCGCTCGACGCGGTCGAAGTAGTGGTCTTCGTGGGCCTGACGGCCGAAGTGTCCGTGGCGGGCGGTAGCGCTGTAAATCGGATTGCGCAGTTTGAGAGTCTCAATGATGGCGCGGGGGGTGAGCGGGAAGTTGTCGCGCACGGCCTTGGCGATCTTCTGCTCATCACACTTGGCGGTGCCGAAGCAGTCGATGTAGATGCTGGTGGGCTCGGCCACGCCGATGGCGTAAGAAAGCTGAACCTCGCACTGGCTGGCCAGCCCAGCGGCGACGATGTTCTTGGCGATGTAGCGGGCCATGTATGCCGCGGAACGATCGACCTTGGTCGGGTCCTTGCCGCTGAAAGCGCCGCCACCGTGACGGCCCATGCCGCCGTAGGTGTCAACGATGATCTTGCGGCCGGTCAGACCTGTGTCTCCGTGTGGGCCGCCGATTTCAAAGCAGCCGGTGGGGTTGACGTGAATCTTGATTCCTGCGTTCCACCACTCTTTGAGCACGGGCTTTAAGATGTGCTCAATGACTTGTTTCTTGAGTTCTGGCTGGCGATCGTTCCATTCCGGGCCGTGCTGGGTGGAGAGCACGACGGTGTCAACGCGGACGGCCTTGCCGTTCTCGTACTCGACGGTGACTTGGCTCTTGGCATCGGGACGCAGGCCAGGAATCTTTGATTCGCGGCGGACGTGTGCCTGCTGCTCGACTAAGCGGTGCGAGAGTTGGATGGGCAGGGGCATGAGCTCGGGCGTGTCGGTGCAGGCGTAGCCGAACATCATGCCCTGGTCGCCGGCGCCGTCTTTGTCAACACCCATGGCGATGTGGGGAGACTGCTTGTTGAGAGCGACCATGACGCCGCAGGAATCGGCATCGAAGCGCATGTCACCGGAGGTGTAGCCGATCTCGCGGACAACCTCGCGGACGAGGTCGGGGATGTTGACCCAGGTCTTGGTGGTAACTTCACCAGCGACAACAACCATGCCTGTGCAGCAAAGGGTTTCGCAGGCCACGCGGCTCATGGGGTCATGGGCAAGCATGGCGTCAAGCACGGCATCGGAAATCTGATCCGCGACTTTGTCGGGGTGGCCCATGGACACGGATTCGGAGGTGAACATACGACTCGACATAAACAGCTCTCCGGAGAAGCACCCGAAAGGTCGGGCCGTGTGGGGGAAAAGGGGCAACAGGAAGGAGGGGAGTTTAGACCGCTCGGGGCCTGCAAGTAATTGGTGGCGGTTGGTCCGGGAGCGGGTTATACAGATCGGTTTTATCGCTTCAATCGGCCTTGTGCTCTGAGGGAAACCGACCACTTATACATGCGTTGTTGGCAGGCACAAAAACCGCGGAACCATGCCAAACAAGCCCGGAGCGGGAGCATGGACTGCCTGTCGGTTGCGGCTGCTGTTCTCCGGTCGATGCTCGTGGGCACGTCACCTATCCTGCCATATGGCATCGACCAAAGGCTTGACATACGCGGCATCGGGCGTGAACCTGGAAGAAAAGGACTCTTTTACGGAGTCGCTGACCACGCTTATGCGCCGGACGTATGGTCCTCGGGTCATTGAGAACACCGGTGGTTTTGCCGGGTTGTTCCGACTGGATTTTAACGAGAAAATCTTTGCCCGAAACTACAAGCACCCTGTTCTGGTGGCGTGCGCTGATGGAGTAGGCACGAAGCTGAAGCTGGCGATTGCGATCAAAAAGTACGACACGCTGGGTATTGACCTGGTGGCGATGAACGTTAATGACATGATCGTTCAGGGTGCCGAGCCGTTGTTCTTTCTGGACTACATCGCGGTGCCAAAGGTTGATAAGGCCGTGCTACACCAGATCATGCTTGGAATCGTGGAGGGGTGCAAACAGTCGGGCGCTGCGCTGCTGGGGGGAGAGACGGCGGAGATGGCGGGGCTTTACGCACCGGGTGACTTTGACTTGGCCGGTTTTGCCGTTGGTGTGGTTGACCTAGACCGGGCGATCAAGCCGCTGCAGGCGCAGGTGGGTGATGTGGTGCTTGGGCTGGCCAGCAGCGGTATTCATAGCAACGGGTATTCACTTGTGCGAAAGATTGTGGAATCTGCAAAGCTTGACCTGGGTGAGGTCTATCACGAATTACTGCCTCCCCCACTGCTGGCAAAGGGCAAAAAGCGATCGACTCCGGCAACAAAGCGCACGGACAATGTGCCGACGGCCCGGTTGCCGAACCTTGGCGAGGTGCTGCTGACTCCGACGCGGATTTACGTGCAGCCGATCACGCGACTGCTGCGCTCGTACCGCAAGAAAAAGGTTGTTACGGGGATGGCGCACATTACTGGTTCAGGAATTGAAGGGAATTTGTGCCGCGCACTGCACCCGAAAGTGGATGCGGTTGTGGACACCAAAGCTTGGCCGGTGCCACCGGTGTTTAAGTTCCTGCAAAAGCATGGCAACGTAGATGACGTTGAAATGCGGCGAGTGTTTAACATGGGCATCGGCTACTGCGTGATTGTGCGCCCGACGTTTGCCGAATCGGTGAAGGCCCAGCTTGAAAAGCTAGGCGAGCGGGTGTTTGTGATTGGCAAGGTCACCAAAGGCAAGGGCGATGTGATACTGAAGTGAGGTGTGCGTGGGGCGGCACGCAGAGATGAACGCTGAGGGCGCTGAGAGCGCTGAGGGCGCGGAGGGGATGCGGAAAAGGAACGCGGAGGGGGAGAGATGCAGGGGTTAGCCTGAGGACACGTTGGGTCTGGTAATGAGAACATGAACGCGAGGCTGGATACCCATCTTGCCGTCTCATTGCGACCGCCGCGCAATTCCATTCCCTCCGTCCCGATTTTCAATTTCGCTTGACCTGCCTTTTGCGATGTAGCTTTTTCTCGCCTTTCCTCTGCCCGCTCAGCGTTCATCTCGCTGCAGCGCTTCGAACACCTCAGAGACGCGATTAGGCCGTGGTTGTGCGCACGGCTGCGACCGGGGGTGGGGCGGCGGGGTCGGCGCGTTGGAAGAGAATCGCGCCTTTTACCAGCGGCCGGCCGGGCTGCAAGGAGTGATGGCTGCCCCACATTGTCATATGGGCCAGTGCGGCATCGGGCGGCGGGGTGCAGCTCCAGGCGGCCCAAACCTTGGCCGCGGCATCGGGGATAGCGGGGCTGTGCAGCAGTGTGGCTACGCGGAGGGCTTCTGCGCAGTGGTACAGGATTGCGGCGAGCTTGTCCTTCTCAGGCGACTCACCGGGCGGCAGCTTTTTGGCGAGCTTAAACGGCTCGGTGACGTTGATGTACGCATCGACGCGCTTGACCAAGGCAACACCTTCACCCAAGGCACCGCCGATGTCCATGGAATCGGCCTTGGCGATGGCCGCGGTGACATGCCGGTTGATGATGCTTGGCCAGTCGTAGTCCGGGAGTTCCGGCAGCGCGCTGACGCCCTTGGGGTCGGGCACGACACCGTTAAAGTACTTGTCGGCCATGTTGCCGACGCGGGAGATGGCATTGCCCAGACCGTTAGCCAAATCAGCGTTAAAGACATCGACGAACTTGCCGTGCGAGAAGTCTGCATCGGTGTTGGTCATGGGGCCCTGCGTGATGAGGAACCAGCGGAAGGCATCGCGCGAGAATGCGGCGCAGTAGGCTTCGATCACTTCGAGGTCGATGAAGTTGCCAAGGCTCTTGCTCATTTTGCGGCCATCGCGGACGAAGTACGAGTGGGCATACACCATCCGCGGCAAGGGTTTTTCAAGGGCCATGAGCATGCACGGCCAGATCACCGCATGGAACCACAGAATGTCTTTGGCCAGCAGGTGTACAGCCGGGGGCCAGTACCTCGCGCGGGCCTCGGTGTCTACCACGGACAGGTAATTGAAAAGCGCATCGATCCAGACGTAGATGCGATGGGTTGGGTCATCGGGCATGCGAATGCCCCACTGGCTTGTTGGGTCGCCTGTGATGGACCGCGAAATGGGAATATCCACCAGCCGCTCGCGCAGGCGCCCGAGCACCTCGTTCTTGCGGCTCTCGGGCATGATGCACTCAGGGTTGCGATCGATGTGCTCGATCAGTCGATCGTGGTATGCTGAGAGTTTGAAGAAGTAGTTGCGCTCGGTGCGTTTGACCAATTCACGACCGGTCACTGGTGATTTGTACCCGGCTTCTTTGGCGGTGTTCTCGGTGACGTATTCCTCCTGGCTGGCATCCCACCAGCCGGTGTAGTCACCCAGGTACACATCGCCGCGGGCCTGCAAATCGCGGATGTACTGGCCGACCTTCTCCTTGTGTCGATCCTGCGTGGTGCGGATGAAATCATCGTTGGAGATGTTGATGGCGGCGAACGCCTTCTCAAACTCCGCGGCGTTGATGTCCGACCACTGCAGGGGCGCCATGCCCTTCTCGGCGGCGGTGGTGACAACTTTGTCGGCATGCTCATCCGTGCCGGTGAGAAAGAACACATCGCGGCCAAACAGCCGCTGAAAGCGAGCGACGACATCGGCAACGGTGGTGGTAAAACAATGGCCGATGTGGGGCCGGTCGTTGACGTAATAAATTGGGGTTGAGACGTAGTAGCAGGACATGAACGGAGCGTAGGTGTCCGGGTGCATCGACGTGGCGATAGACACCTAAGCGGCGGTCTAAGGCATCGGCCAACGAGCTGAACGCGAGGCGATAGGATCCTCCGGCTTGCGGCAGGACCGTCAAGTGCCGACTTCGGTTGTTTACACTTTTAAGTCATAGCCGAAACGCGAACTCTCTGCAATACGTTGCTTGCCAACCGCTCGTCCGCCGCCGTGTATGGTGCAAGCAAGGTCACTACGCCGACCACCTTGGTGCGGCCAGTATTCTTACTTGTTCCGAAGCATCATGTTAATCACATCAGTCCGAGCGGCGGTAGCTTCGGTGAAGCTGCCGCGGTAAGCCATCGTCACCATATCGCTGCTCTGCTTGCCCACGCCGCGCATTTTCATGCAGAGGTGTTCGGCCTCGATGATCACAGCCACTCCCTGCGGAGTGACGTGTCGCATCAGGGCATCGGCGATTTGGTTTGTCAGTCGCTCCTGCACCTGCGGCCGCCGTGCGAAGACTTCAACCGTTCGGGCGAGCTTTGAGAGGCCCACGACCTGGCGGCCATCGGGCTTGTACGCAATATGCACTTTGCCGAAGAACGGCAACAGGTGGTGCTCGCAGACGGTGTAGAACTCAATGCCCCGGCAAATGATGGTGTCGTCGGTCTGTTCCTGAAAGACACGCTGCAGGTGTGTGGCCGGGTCTTCACGAAGCCCCGCGAATATCTGGCTGTACGCCTTGGCCACCCGCCGCGGGGTGTCTTTTAAGCCGTCACGGTGCGGGTCCTCACCAATTGCGAACAAGATCTCGCGAATCGCGCGTTCAATGCGAGGCAGGTCAACCGGTGGCGGGACCTTGGAGGCAGGACCGGCACGATCGGCAAGTACGGTGCCAGCCGTAGCAGACATGCCACTGACTAAGGGCTGGTCCGAAGCGGAGTGAATTGCCCGAGAAAGGCGTTCGGAATCGTGCGAAGAACAGCCGCATCCTGCTGTGGCGCAGGACCCGGATGATTCAGAAAACGAAGTTGGATCAAGTATCAAGGTTTAGCCCCGGGGCGGTTTGTGTACTTTGCAAAATTCTCAATCAAATGAGCGAAGTAGGCTGCGGCGGACAAAACGATAAGACTCGTGCAACTTCATGGGCCACCGAATCGGGCAAGACCGTTCAAAACGATCAGGTCCATCGCCCCTTCAGATACGTCGGACAGTCGGAGCGGTTCGGACTTTCCGAAGAACGCGGCGTCGTCCTGCATATCGGTAATTTCGGTGCATCTGTACCAAATGGATGCCCAGTTGCGTCAAAAAACGGGGCACCGCCCAATTCTGCGCTCCAGACAGCGGTCATTTCAATGAAAACCGCGTCTAAAAATACCGTCAAGAGCGAATTGCCCGACGGTATCAGGCGATACCATAAAACGTTCAAATCGGTCGGAGGGCGAACACTGGAGTGCATTTTCTCACTCCGAAAGGCGGCATCAGTGTCACGCAGCATCTCGCCGAAAATACTTGCCCGCGCAATCGGTATCAGCGAATCCTCCCTCAAAAGATGGTCGGATGATGGCGTGCTGAGTGCTGTGCGTACGGCCGGCGGGCACCGACGGATCACCCTCCAGGAATCGGTCCGATTTATCCGCGCGATGAATGCCACGCTGGTGCGACCGGACTTGCTTGGCCTGACGGATCTGGCGGCCATTGGACCGGATTGGGCCACATCTGCAGATGTTAATGTGACGATGCACGCCGCCTTGGAAGCGGGCCATGCCGCGGAGGTCCGCGCCATGGTTCAGGCACTTTACCTAGGCGGATGGTCGCCGGCTGCCATATTTGATGGGCCGATGAAGTGGAGCATGATCGAAATCGGCAAACTGTGGCTGCACGCAGAGTGGGGCATAGTTGTTGAGCACAGAGCCACCGATATTTGCATTCAGGCGATTAATCAGCTGCGATTTTTGGCCCCACCCAGAACTGGCAGTGCGCCGGTGGCCGTTGGTGCCGCGGCGGAGCATGACCCGTACATGCTGCCGACGCTGATGGCTGCCACAGTCGTGGGTGAGTGCGGCTTCTTGGATGTAAATCTGGGCACGATCACGCCTCCCGCGGTGCTCATTAACGCAGCCAAGCATTATCAGGCCAAGCTGGTGTGGGTTGCGGCATCGGCAGCACAGGATGGAAAGAAAACGGCGACGGATGTCACCCGTATCGCGGCGGAGTTGCGGGCCCAAGGCACCTCCGTTGTGGTGGGCGGGCAGAGCTTGGCACAGGTGCCATCATCGGAACTGCCGGGGGTGGTGCTGGCTGGATCTATGACCGAGCTGGCTGCGTTTGCCCGGGGGGTAATGTCGGGCCTGAAAGTGACCGCCGAAGCCGGCCAGAATGGGCCAGGTCAAAATGGGCCAGGTCAAAATGGGCCGGGTCCAAGTGGGCTCGGTCAAATTACACCGGGCTAAAACCCGCCCGGTTAGAAATCATTACCGATTGCGGTGCGCGATGCGGGCCATGCCGCGGCGAGGGACGCAGCGAGCGTGGCCACGGCCAAGGCAGCAAGCACATTGCTGGCCTCGGGATGGTCCACATCAAATGAGGCTTTGAATTTCGCTGCTGCTGGCTGATCACCCGAGGCTGCGTTTGACCAGTAGCCTTTGAGATTCTCATTCATACGTGGGCCGAGGATGAACAATTGGTAGCAGAGGATGCACATTGCCACCGCGGTGGTGAAGATGCGGGTGCTTAGGTGCAGGCGGCTCATATGCAGCACCGGGGGCAGGCTGCCACGGCGAAAGACCAATATGGCCAGCGAAACTGTGGCCAGCCCGCCCAGCGCGTAGCCGGCGATATCAGCCACTACAAAGAACTTCGCGGCGACCATGCCGCCGACCAAGGACCACTGATCTGCTTCCGGAACAGCGAAGCCCGCGACGGTGATGCGCAGGCCCTTCAGCGTGGGAAAGGTAAACGCGGCGGCGGCGCCGGTCATGATCAAGATGCCCGCCCAAAGCGTGAGGGACACGACGTTTATGAGTTGAAGACAGCGGAGGAAGCGGCTCATGGGTGAGGGTAAGCGAGTGCGTGAGGCGGTATTGAACGCGAGGGTTTGCCTCGCCGGGTGTGGCTGGGGATGGTGCTGGGTTAGTTGGGCTGGGTGCTGGCGGGCGGGGCTGCTGAGATCGGCGCGGCTGCTGGGGCCCCGGCAGTGCGGAGCGCGGTGATGGCGGCAGCTCGTTTGGCGGCGGGCAGCCCGAAGATGGCCGTCGCGGCAACGAGCACATCACACCCGGCCTCGCGGACGGCGTAGCTGTTGGCTTCACTAAGGCCACCATCCATCTGGAGCCGCTGATCCGGATCAAGCTGATCGCTGATGGTGCGGACCTTGGCCAGCACATCTGGGATGAACTTCTGGCCAGAGAATCCGGGGTTGACGCTCATGACCAAGATGAGGTCAACAGCGGTCAGGTGGGGCATGATCTGGTCAACAGATGTGGGCGGATTGATGGCCAGGCCAGAGGTCATGCCAAAGCTGCGAATGCGGTTGGAGATCGCCAAGACGTGGTCGGGGGCAACGGCCTCGATGTGGAAGGTAAGGTGGTTTGCGCCAGCCTCAAAGAACGGCTCGATGAACTTGACCGGATCGGTGACCATCAGGTGAACATCAAGGAATGCATCGGGCAGGGTGCGGCGGAGGGCGCGGCACATTTCTGGGCCCATCGTCAGGTTGGGGGCGAAGTGGCCGTCCATAACGTCGATGTGGAGCAGGTCGCCGCCGGCGGTGAGAACAGATCCGCAGTCCTCGCCCATGCAGGAAAAATCTGCCGAGAGGATGGAAGGGGCGATCAGCGGCAGACGCTTTGGGCGCTTGAAGAGCTTGAGCATGGCCGGAGGGTAGAGGGTGGGGCGAGAAGATGGGGTTAAAGGACGGGGTAACTTGCTAAACGGCGATTCTGGCGGATTGGCAAAAGAAACACGATTGCCAGCCGCCTTGGCCGCTTTACACCGGCCGTTGGCCGACTAAACTCATGCCCCATGACCATCCGCGACCAGGACATCATCAATATCCAGACCCGCAAGGCCAACCGGCTGGAGAGCATTTATCTGCCCGAGGTTTTTAAGGGCTTCGGCACGACGATGCGGCACTTCTTTACATCGTTTGGTCAGGGCAGGACCAGCAAGACGATGCAGTACCCCGAGGCGCGCCGTGAGGATCTGGACCTGCTCAAGGGCGGCATGGAGTTTTCAAACTTTCGCGGCGTGCACCGGCTGAACCGGGATGAGCAGGGCCGCGTGAAGTGTGTTGCGTGCATGATGTGCCCGACGATTTGCCCGGCAAAGTGCATTCACATTACCGCGGCGGCAAGCCCTTGGGAGGACCGCGAGAAGTACCCAGCAAAGTTTGAGATTGATGAGCTGCGCTGCATTTACTGCGGCATGTGTGAAGAGGCGTGCCCGGTCGACGCCATCGAACTGACGCAGACGTACGACATTGTGGGACTGACGCGCAGCGAGATGGTCTTCGACAAAGAAAAGCTGCTGCGGATTTACGATGAGACGGTGGCCGCCAAGCCAATGTGACCCGACGGCACTTCCTCCGTACCGCGGCAGCAGATAACCAACACCCAGCGGCAGAAAGTGCCGAACCAGCGGCACGGGCGGCATAAACGTCACACTCCGCACGGTCTGCCGAGGTTATTGGGTTTGCCGGCCGCACCCCAGGGCGTCGCGCGACGAACTATTGGGTATGAGCGCTCTTACAGGTGGTTCAGCCGATGGGGGTGGAGAGTTCAACGGCAAGTTGATGCTGGCGGCTGCGCAGGCTAAGAACACCGAGACAATCCTGCAGGTAGTTGACGATTCGCTCACGCGCGCCGCGGAGCTTCGCAGGCAGCGCGAGGAGCGTGATCTCAAGCAGCGCGAGCAGGACCGGATAGATCAGCGTGTTCGTGAGAACGAGCGGCTGGAAAAGAAGTCCGCCGATCAGATCAGCGAGCAGCAGAGGCAGCAGGCTACCGAGATTGCCGGGCGCGAGGCGGAGCGGCGGGCGGGCGAAAACGCGAGGATTATCGCCGCCTCGCAGAACCGCCCGGCTGAAAACGGCTGGACCGGTGAGTTTGCCCGCAATCTGACACCGATCAGCGTGAGCGCATAAGGCTGCGGGGTTTGAACGGTTTGTGCGCAAACATCGGTGTGGGTGGGCACTACTGTCAGCGGTGAGTTCATCTGATTCCATCTCGGGCGATGTGCTGTGCGAGGCGTGCGGCTATCGGTTGGCCGGGCTGCCCAGCACCGCCGCGTGCCCGGAGTGTGGTGTGCCGGTGGCTGAATCGCTGCCCCAGCGCCGGGTTGGTTCGCCGTGGCAGCGGGCCGTGGGGCCATCGCCATCGCGCGTGGGAGATGCCATGGTTTGGGGATATCTGGCGACGGGGCGGGCCGCACTCACGCAACCGAAGGAGTTGTACCGGGTGGTGGTTGTCGGCGTGCGCAGCTCCGGCGGCGCTTCGAGGATGGTCGGCGTGCGCGGCTTGTTGTGGGTGAACATCGTGCTGGCCACCCTGCTGCTGTGCGTCGGTGTTGGAGTGATGCACGCGATGCTGGTCAGTGTGCCCCCGGCCTCGCTGCTGCCCACGCGGCTGGAGGGTTTGGCTCCGGACTATGAGAACCGTTACGTGGCAGACACGGCGGTGCTGCGGGGCGGTCTGGTGGCGGTGGTGCCGGTAGCCCTGCTGCTGCTGGGGCTAACGACACTGGAAACGCTGGGGCTGCGGACCTTTGGCCGGCAGCGCGGCTGGCGGGTGACCCGGAATGTGGCCTGGACGGTGTGCGGGCACGCATCATTTGGGTGGGTGGCAGCGGGGTTTCTGGGAATGCTCTGTCACGCGCTTTCCCTCACGCCGCCGGGGCAGGCCGGGCTGCTGAAGTTGCTGGGGTGGATTGATGAGAACTTCGGGTACATGAGCTTCGCCGGACGCGGGCTACAAGAGTGGCTGCCGCGGTTCGTTGGGTTGTTCCTGGGAATGCTTATCTTTGAAACCGTGGTGTACTTTGGGGTTCGGCGGTGCAAGTTTGCCAACACGGCGGCCGGGGAGAATCCGTCCTAAGCCGGGGGTAGACGAGCGCGGCGGGGTGTTACTACGCTTACTCATGCATAGAACAGCCGCATTGGTTTTGATGATCGCCGGAGTGTCCGCCTGCACCGCACTGGCGGCGGAAGAAGAAACCGCCCCGACGGCGATACGGGCGCTGCTGATTACGGGCCACAACAACCACAACTGGCAGTTTACCAGCCGCGTGCATCAGGATGCGCTGCAGGGCAGTGGCCGGTTTGTTGTCACCATCACCGAGGAGCCATCAGTCACGCTGGCCGATGCCGCCAAGCTCGCACAATATGACCTGTTTGTGCTGGATTACAACGACTTTGGTGCAACAAAGCGCTGGGGCGATGCGGCTGAGAAAAACTTTGCAGAAGCCGTGAGCAAGGGCAAGGGCGTGCTTGCGATTCACTCCGCCAACAACGCGTTTGTGGGCTGGAAAGAATATGAGCAGATGCTGGCCCTGATGTGGCGGGACGGCGCTGCCCACGGCAAGTTCCACCCGTTTGATGTGGTGTGGACCGATTCGGAGCACCCCATTACCAAGTCCATGGCGCCGCTTAAGGGCCAGCCAGATGAGCTGTACCACGGGCTGAGCAACCCCCAAAGCACCAAGTTCACGCTGCTGGGGCAGGCCATGAGCGAGAAAGACACCGGCGGCACCGGCAAGAATGAGCCAATGGCGCTGGTGACCACCTTTGGCACAGGGCGAATCTTTGCGACACCGCTGGGCCACGTGTGGACCGGCGATCAGGGCAGCAAACCATCGATCCTGAATCCGGGATTTCAGTCGCTGATTTGCCGGGCCGGTGAATGGGCCGCAACCGGCGCTGTGACGCTGCCCGCAGTGTGGACCGACACTCGTGCGCACAACACGCTGAGCGCTGCCCAAGTTGCCGCGGGCTGGACCCTGCTGTTTGATGGCACCAAGAGCACCTTGCGCGGCTTCAAGAAAACCGAATGGCCCAGCGAGGGCTGGGCGATTGAGGGTTCCGGGCCAAGCGGCATCATCCGGCACCTGGCTGGCAAAGGTGGCGGCGACTTGGCCACACCCAGCGAGTACTCAAACTTTGAGTTCTCCGTAGATTGGCTCGTGAGCGCCGGGGCCAACTCGGGCATTATTTATCTGGCCGATGAAGCCCACAACTACCCGTGGGAAACCGGCTTTGAGATGCAGATTCTTGACAACGAAAAGCACCCCGACGGCAAGAATGCCAAAACCTCCGCAGGCTCGCTGTACGACATGCTGCCCCCCTCGGCCGATGTGGTTCGCCCAGCCGGCTTCTGGAACACCGCCCTGGTGCGCGTGACCGAGGGCGACGGCAAAGGCGGCAAAGGCGGCAAGCACATCGAGCATTTCTTAAACGGCGTAAAAGTTGTTGATGTGCAGGTGGGCAGCGATGAATACAAGGCCGCATACAGCAAGAGCAAATGGCCTGGCATGAAAGACTTTGCCACCAAGAGCGCTGGCCACATCACGCTGCAGGATCATGGTGATGATGTGCAGTTCCGGAATATTATGGTCCGGAACATTGTGGCGGGGAAGTGAAGGGCCGCTAGGGCGGAAATGGTCAAATTTCAAAATGGTCAAATGGTCAAATAGGAAGGGGCCACCGCGATCATCGCGGCGGCCCCTGTAGTTTCTGTCTTGGCCTTCTGCCTCAAAATTTGAATATTTGACCATTTTTCTATTTGACCATTTTTCTTCCCCTAAGCCGCCATCTTCAAACCGCCTTCAACGATCGAAGCACCGCCGCCATCCACGCCAAACTGCACCACCACCGCATCGCTCACCTTGCCAGCGCGTGAGCCTTTAAAACCCTGCACGATGTACTGAGCCCCAGCGCTGGCCGCCGTCGCTGGCACGGTGCTGTCGGTGAACGTCGCCCGGCGGCTCTCCGCCGTAGAGCCCGGCGCGCCGCCGATGCCGCTGAACATCGCCTGCCCCGGCAGTTTCCGCGAGATCGTAAAGAACGCACCCAGGCTCGCCGCCGAATCGCTCGCGCCCCACGTCAGCGTCACGCTGCCATCAGGTTCAAGGCTCACCGCAAAGTCCGTCGGCTTGCCGGGCGCAGCGGCGGGCGTGGGTGCGGCGGGCGGCGGCACCTGAGCCGCAGCGTACACCGTTCCCGGCGTGGCCTGCAATTCGGCAAACGCCTTGATCTGCCGGATCAGGTCGCTGACCTGCAGCCTCATCACGCGCGCATCGGTCCCCAGTCTGGTTGTCGCGGCCTTGCTGAGCGCCCGAGCGCTCTGCGCATCGTTAAAACTCTTGCGCGCAGTCACCGTGGCGGCAGTCAGCGCGGTCACCTGGCCCGCCGTCAGGCCGATGGCCGCTGGTGCGCCCGCCCACACCGGGTTATGAACCTCGCAAAACTGAATCTGGCCGATAACCGTGTCAGGAAGAACGCTCATGCTGATGCTCCGCAAAAGAATCCAAGAAAGACCCACTATCCCGAGGCAGAAACGCTCCGCATCGGCTACCATCCCCTACACAAGATCGCCGGGTGTGCCAGCCTGATTGAACACAGCACAAGCACCCCCAGCGGCATCGGCGGAATTGAACCTTCACTTCAGGGAGCACTTTGTGATTCACACGATTTTAAACGGGATGAGCACCACCCTTGGCGCACTTTTTGCGGAAGCAAAAACTGTTTTTGGCGGGCCGGAGAGAACCTCCGCTGGCACGGAGGGAACCTCCGCTGGCACGGAGATGATCTCCGCTGGCACAACGGGAGTTTTTGGCGGGCCGGAGGGAACCTCCGTTGGCACAAAGGTGATCTCCGTTGGCACGAAGGGAAGCTTTGTTCGACCGAAAATGTGCGAGGCTGGCAAGAACGGAGCCCTTCTGGGCGGTGCCATCGCGGCTGCATCTCGGCTCTTTGCCGCTCGCAAGTTGTCTTGGCTCGCTTCGGCGTTCGCGTTGCTGCTGATGGCCCCGCTCGCACCTGCCACAGCGCAGGACCTGCGCTGGATGCGCCAAACCGGTTCGGCGGAGCTGGACGTCGCCAATGGCGTGGCCGTGGATGGAGCTGGCAACGCGTACATCACCGGCTACACCACCGGCAACCTCGGCGGGCCGAACGCGGGGAGCTCCGACATCTTTCTGGCCAAGTACGATGCCTTGGGCACCTTGCTCTGGGTGCGCCAAACCGGTTCGGCGGGATACGACATCGCCAATGGCGTGGCCGTGGATGGCGCTGGCAACGCGTACATCACTGGATATACCCGGGGCAACCTCGGCGGGCCGAACGCGGGGGGGTACGATATCTTTCTGGCCAAGTACGATGCCTCGGGCACCTTGCTCTGGATGCGTCAGACCGGTTCGGTGAGCTACGACTACGCCTCCGGCGTGGCCGTGGATGGCGCTGGCAACGCGTACATCACCGGCTATACCGAGGGCAACCTCGGCGGGCCGAACGCGGGGGGCTTCGACATCTTACTGGCCAAGTACGATGCCTCGGGCACCTTGCTTTGGATGCGCCAGACCGGTTCGTCGGGAAACGACTACGCCTCCAGCGTGGCCGTGGATGGCGCTGGCAACGCGTACATCACTGGCTGGACCGACGGCAACCTCGGCGGGCCGAACGTGGGGGGGTACGATATCTTTCTGGCCAAGTACGATGCCTCGGGCACCTTGCTCTGGATGCGTCAGACCGGTTCGGCGACAGTCGACTACGCCACTGGCGTGGCCGTGGATGGCGCTGGCAACGCGTACATCACTGGCTGGACCGACGGCGACCTCGGCGGGCCGAACGCGGGGAGCGTAAACATTTTTCTGGCCAAGTACGATGCCTCGGGCACCTTGCTCTGGGTGCGCCAGACCGGGACGGCGGGATACGACATCGCCACTGGCGTGGCCGTGGATGGCGCTGGCAACGCGTACATCACCGGCCATACAGATGGAAACCTCGGCGGGCCGAACGCGGGGCCCTACGACATCTTTCTGGCCAAGTACGGCCCACCCTGCACCTCTCCGGTCATCACCACCAACCCGACCAACATCACGGTCTGTCGCCAGTTTCCCGCCAGCTTCACAGTCGCTGCTTCGGGTGCTGGGCCGCTCACGTATCAATGGCGTAAGGCGGGTGTGCCGATTGATGCTGCCGTAAACCCATCAGCCCTGACCGACACACTCATCCTCACAAATGTGCAGGTGATCGATGGAGGTTCGTACAACTGCATCGTCACCGACACGTGCACCAGCAGCACTTCGAGCCCGGCCATTCTCACCACCCGCTACTGCGTCTGCGTGTTGGCCGACATCGCCGGTGGCGGGGCGAATGGAAATGAAGGCGATGGCATCATCGATGGCTCCGACTTCATCGCCTTCATCAACTCATTCGCTGCGGGAGATGTAAGCACCGACCCGCGCGCCGATATCGCCGGTGGCGGACTGGTTGGGCTTGATCCCGATGGCATCATCGATGGGACGGACTTCATCATCTTCATCAATGTGTTTAGCGCTGGCTGCTAGTCGGGTCCGGCTCGAATGCGCTGTCATCTTCGTCTTCGGGGGACCGCGACACGTCCCTCGCCGTACACTTTGTCAGTTCCAATTCGCCGCCAGACACCAGACCCAGGAACCCGCATGACCCCAACTGCAAATTGGCAAGCCCGAATCCTCGCGGACCCGGCCGTGCATCACGGCGAGGCGTGTATTGCTGGCACTCGCGTGGCCGTCAGCGTCATCATCGGCAGCATTGCCGATGGCGACACCCCGGCCCAGATCATCGCAAGCTATCCACAGCTCACAGCCGAGGATGTTCAAGCCGCACTGCACTACGCGGCGGAGGCCGTGCGCGGATTTACGATGCACTCAATTCGGAAAGCATCGTGACCGTGCCGGTGCCGCCAAGGTTCAAGGTTGATGAAGACCTCCCGGTCGAGGTTGCTCATCTTCTGGTAGACACTGGCTTTGATGCCGCGACTGTGTTCGGCCAGCGCATGCACGGCTACGCCGATGACCGGTGATGGACCGCGGTATCCGCTGAAGGTCGCTCGCTCATCACCGCCGATGTTGGCTTTGCCGATGCCCGCAGGCGGCAAAGAAGGCAAAGATGTTCCACCGGGAACGCTCAGCAGCATTCTCAAGCAAGCCGGAGTCAAACCATGAGCGGTTCAGCCAATCCAATCGAGTACGTCGTCGTCATCGAACACGCCGCCGACGGTTCCTTCTCCGCCTATGTGCCGGACTTGGCGGGCTGCGTCGCCTGCGGCGACACCGCAGCCGAAGCGCGAGACCTGATCGCCGAAGCGGTAAAACTGCACATCGAGTCGCTGCGGGCACACGGTGAGCCCGTGCCGCCACCGTCGGCCACGGTTGACCGGGTACGTGCGGCGTGAGCAGGCCGAATGGTCAAATTGCAAAATGATCAAATGGTCAAATTCAAGGTATAAGGGACGCCCTGATTTATTTTTTGGACTGTGGTTATTTGGCCAGTAAGCTCGCTTCAGAGCGAGTTTCTACGCCTCCACGCCAACCACAGACACCGAACATCCTGCGTATCATCCTCTCGCACCGTCTCGCCTCAGGCCACCCTGCCTTCCTGCCTTTCAATTTGACCATTTGACCATTTGGTCATTTGACCATTTTTCCCCCTCCCCATGCAGATCCGCAACTTCTCCATCATCGCCCACATTGACCACGGCAAAAGCACCCTGGCCGACCGCCTCATGCAGGCCACCAAAGCCGTCTCCGCCCGCGAAGCGCGGGCCCAGTTGCTTGATGACATGGACATCGAGCGCGAGCGCGGCATTACCATCAAGGCATCGGCCGTGACGGTGATGCACCACCACATCAAAGGTGCCGAGAGCGATGCGCTCGAGGGCGATGACCCAAACGCACCCTCCGGCGGC
>JBBRKQ010000059.1:0-24979 GCA_038231815.1 Phycisphaerales bacterium | reverse complement strand
TGGCAAAGTATGGCACCGAGACGCCGCCCATATCCGCGATGCCGGCATCGTAAATCTGAGCGATTCCAGGGTGTGTTAGCCGGGCCAGAAACTCAACTTCGCGCTCGAAGCGGCGCAGAGCAGCAGGGGAGGCCGCCGCCATCGGCGAGATTTTTACTGCCACCGCGCGTGAAGGGTTTTCCTGCCGGGCTTCAAATACTTCACCCATTCCGCCGCGACCGATGAACCCGGTGATGCTGTATGGCCCAATCCGTTCGGGCATGCGAAAACGCGGCGAGGTATCTGCATTTACAGCGCCAGCCTGCGTGGTGTCGGACCGGTCCGATTCTTCACCCAGCAGCTGCTGCAGGCCGAGTCGCAGCGAGGCGCCGCCGGTCAGTACGAGTGGCGCCGCATCGGCGGCGAGCATCTCGGTGACAACCCGCAGCAGTTCCTTGTCGCCTTCGCAGGCGATGGTGAGATAGGTCTGTCGCTCGGCCGCGGGCAGATGCGTCGCCGCGGAGAAGATGGTGGTGGCACGCTGGTACAACTCGGGCGTCATGGATGCTCCACCGAGCCATCGCGGCGCAGACGGCTGCTCAGCCAGGCGCGTGCCGCACGCCAGTCGCGGTTGGCCGCACTCAGCGATATCTCCATCACGAAGGCAACCTCCTCGAGGTTCAGTGCGCCGAAGAACCGCAGCTCCACCAGCCGGGCGTGGCGGGGGTTTAGCGCGGCGAGTTCTTCGAGCGCATCGTGCAGGTCAATAGGATCAACCTCCATGGGATCGCCGGCGATGTCTGAAAGGGTGACCCGCTGCCCGGGCGCCGATCGCTTGACTGATTGGCGACTTCGAACGTGGGTGACAAGGATCTGGCGCATCGCCTGTGCGGCGATCGCCATGAAGTGGGCGCGGTCGTTCCAACTCAGGGTGCGTGTGCTCAGCAGTCGGGCGCAGGCCTCGTTAACCAAGGCGGTTGGCTGCAGCGTCTGACCCTGTTGCTCGCCACCCATGATGCCCCGGGCCATCAGACGAAGCTCGTCATAAACCAGCGGGAGAAGCAGCGCAGCGGCGTTTCCGCCCGGCTTGCCGAGGGTGTCTACCAGCGAGTTAAAGTCCGGCTTGTCCATAACTGTTCAGGTGGGCTTTGTGCTGTATTTTGCCGCTGCCTGCCAAACCGAATGCGAACGCATCGCGGTAAGCTATTTTACCATCATTTTTGACACGCGCAGCCGGGTTCTTGCGTGATTGTTTCTGGCGGGCTGCTGCGGTTGCAGGCCGTATTCAAGGCGACATTTCGTCGCCCCGACAGAATCCCAGTATACAGGAACTGAGTTTATGAAACTTTATCGCACCGCCGCCCTTCTCGTCCTTGCCGCAACCGCTTCAGCGCTTGCCCAGACCCCCACCTCGACCGGGTTTAGTTATCAGGGCCGGCTCACTGGCACAACGGTCGGGCCAGCCGCCACGGTGGATCTTCGGTTTCGCCTGTATGATGCGGCGAGCGGCGGAAACCAGATCGGCGTTACCCTGTGCAACGAAGATATCACAGTAACCGAAGGCGTATTTGGGACCATGCTTGACTTCGGGCCGCAGTTTAACGGTCAGACGCGATATCTGGAGATCGAGGTCCGGTCCGACGCCTCACTGACATGTGCCGATGGGACGGGGTTTGATGTAATGCAGCCGCGGCAGTTGATCACCGCTACTCCCTATGCGTTGTATGCCCTGAGCGGGACACCCGGAACACCGGGCGCCACCGGACCGCAGGGGCCCGCAGGATCTGTGGGACCGGCAGGTCTTCTAGGTCCGCAGGGGTCCGCGGGCATCAACGGTGTTATCGGCCCGATCGGTCCGCAGGGGCTGCTGGGACCAGCGGGACCGCAGGGGACAACCGGTGCATCGCCGTTTACTGAATCCGCCGGAACCGCGTCGTACCTCGGCAGGCTTGGGGTCGGAACTGCCAATGCCACGCAGACCTTGGATGTCAATGGCCGGATAACGGTTCGCAGCGGCGTGATACAGAACGGCCTGACGCCGCTGACGACGACCGCTGATCTTGGCTTGTACTCGCAGATCGGCGGGCGGTGGATGCGGATGGTCACCACCGGGGCACCCTTTGCATGGTTTAACGACGGCGGCTCCGGCGGCACCGCGGCAATGACTTTGACCGATGCTGGCCGGCTGAGCATCGGGCTGGACAACGGACCTGGCGGGCTCTCGGTCGCCACCACCATGGCCACCAACAACTACAGCACCATGCCCCAGGGCGTGCACATGGGCAAAGTGCCGGGATTTCCAAATTCAACAGATCTCGTGATCACCGGCGGAACGGGGGCCGACGGAGGCAGCGGACTGTATTTTTCGACGCCGACCGGCTGGCGGGGCATGAGCTACACGCGCAGCAACGACACAATCGCCATGAATGCCAACGCGTACTTCCTGCCAAACGGGAACGTCGGCATTGGCACCAGCACACCAGTTGCCCGGCTTGATGTCAACGGCCGCACCCGCACGCGAGAGCTTGAAATCATCGGTGGGGCCGACATTGTCGAGGGCTTTACCACCGATGGCGAAAAGGTCGAGCCCGGAACGCTCATGAGCATCGACCCCGACCGGCCCGGCTTCGTGTATTCGTCCCGGACCCAGTATGACACCAAGGTGGCGGGCGTGGTGTCCGGTGCTGGCGGCGTCAACGCGGGCATCAAACTCGGCCATCAGGGCGTGCTTGATGGCGATACGCTCATCGCGATGACCGGTCGGGTCTATGTCAAGTGCACCGCGGCGGGGGGCAAAATTCGTGCCGGCGACCTGCTGACAACCAGCGACCTCCGCGGCCACGCCATGAAGGCTGTCGACCGCGATCGTCGGCCCGGGGCGGTCATCGGCAAGGCCATGAGCAACCTTGATGCGGGCACCGGGCTGGTACTGGTGCTCGTCAACCTGCAGTAAGGCCCGTAGCGCACACACACATAAGGAGACTGTTTTATGAACACCCACACTACCCGATTCCCAAGGCGTCCTGCGGTGCTGCTGGCCGCCGCCCTGGCTGCAACCCTGCCGATCGTTTCTACGGCCCTGGCCCAGGCCAACTTGCCGCTCCCGCACCCGCCCGGCGGCATGCGGTTCATCGGCTCATCAGGATTCATTGACTATGACCGCGGCGTGGAACCATCTGATGCACCGCTCGTCCCGCTGGTGATGTTCAGCGGAGATCGGATGGAACCAGCGGAAGCGTTGCTCGTGGGCGAGCGTCAGGGCCGCCCGGTCGAGATCAATTGGGCCCTGCTGGATGCTGTGGACTTGGGGGCCGTCACACACTGCTCCCTGCCACTGATCAGCGGTGAAGTCCGCGAGCTTGTCTTCATTCGCAAGGAGACCTTTACCGATCTGCAGTACATCTGGTACGGCCAGATCGCCGGTATTCCCGCCAGCGACTTTATCCTCTCGCGGTATGAGGATGCTGTCGTCCTCCAGGTTCGTGACTATGACCGCAAGGAACGATTCACCGTCCGCCACGCACCACCCATCGGCACGGTGCCGGCCCGCAACGTGCTCGCCTTGAACGGCGATGAGGCGGTAGCCAACTGGTGTGACACTGGCGCCAGAGGGGCGGGCTTGCCGCCAGCCAATGGCGACGGCGGTGGGGGCGGCAATGGAGGCGGTGGCATTGGAATTTTGTCCGCGGCCGACCCCACCAACGTCGTCGATGTGCTCTTTGTCACGACCAATCAGCTGTTTAATTTCTTTTCGTTGCAGTCTCAGGTCAATGCGCACGCCCAACTTTTAGTGTCCGATTTCAACCTTACCTCCGCCAACTCGAACGCTGGTGTGACGATGCGGATCGCCGGCGTCTTGCGTGGCGATTATAACGAAAACGCGGACGGAGAAGTTGATCTGACAAACCTCCGGGGGTCCACCAATGGCCTGCAGGCTACTGATAGCATGCGGCGCATGGTCCGGGCCGATCACGTTTGCCTTCTCCGGCGGAGCACGTGGCCTTCCGACACCAACGGCACCGTACTTGGAGTTGCGAACGTACCGCCATTTCTTGCCGAGGCCACGAACCGGCGTTACGGTTTTTCTGTCATCGCGGCGGTGTCCGGCAACTTCGCTGGAACATTTACACACGAGATCGGGCATAACTTCGGCGCGTGTCATGATGCGGCCACAAATACAGCCGCGGGCACTTGCACGTCGGCGGTGACCACCTCACCCCACGGGAAACGCTGGAGTTGCAATCGCGGCTGTACTGACCACTGGCACACCACGATGGCTTACGGCAACAACAGCAATGCCTGCAGCGCCAGCACCCGCGTGCCGTACTTCTCCAACCCATCGCTGACCTACGCAACCCCCGTTGGCTGCTCAGACTTTGTGCTGGGTGACAGCATCAGTAACGTGGCCAACCTGATTCAGACTACACGCTCACGGGTATCGCAATGGGAGATCGGCTCATCACGGGCGTGGACTCTTGCCACCTACGGCGGCACCGGCAACGGAACATTCTTCGCGCCGTACAACCGGGTTTCGACCGCCGTCGCGCTGGTGAGCGGCGGTACCAGTGAGGGCGAGGTGCTAGTTAGCAGTGGAACATACAACGAAACCGCCAACGCGGGTGGCGCGGTTGTCATGCGGAACCCTTGCGTCCTGACGGTCGTGGCCGGACCGGCCAGCGGGTCAGGCCCCGCGCTGCTGCGATAAGGCGGAACGAAACGGTACAGAACCTCTTTGCAAACCCTCGCGCCGGAATTGTTCCGACGCGGGGGTATTTGCTGTAGCGCGGCAGTGGCGGCTTGATCATGTGCGGCCTGCATCCGGGTAGTGTGGGCTTAGTCAAGCGATCGCCAATCGGCCGGGCGGTACTTGCAAACCCGGCGCGGCCTTTTACAACCGGACACTCAATTCTCTGTCAAAATCTCCACGCGGTCATCGCGGTCGCATCGGTCGAGGGGCTCCTTCCAACAATTCGGCCCTCATCAGCCACTTCGCCCTCTGCCGCACTTCTCAAACTTCCAACCCATCAAACGCCAATCGCACGCCATTGGGCAGTGCGGCTTCGGTCGCCTTGTCGCGCTGGCTGACAAGAAATGGCTATTTTGTCAAGAAATACTCGGTTTCTCTGCGGCTTATCCATAGAACGCCCTTTCCCTCGCAACCGGTCCCTTCAGTCCGGCGTACAGGATGGTCCTGGTGCGGTTGTTGTGGTTCAGCCTCTATTCTGAGTATGGAACACGGTTGCTGGTCGGTACCTCGGTTACGCTTTTAATCTATTCGGTCAAAATCTCCCGGCGGTGGTTTCCCAATGTTGGGGTTCAGCGGCGGAGTCAAGGTGCATTGGGTGCGGCAGGCCATTTTCAGCAAGGGCAGGCGTACCCTTAAGTGAAGGAGTGTTGGATGGCAATTCAAAGCAGCTCGTTTGTGTCCGCAGCAGGTCCTTGCCCGGGGTCGCCGAATATTAATTGTTGTCTGAAGAGGTTATTTGGCCACCCAAACTCCAGTTCGCCAGCCGGGGTCTGTCGCGCCGTTGCGATTGTTCTTGCAGTAGTGGCCTCGTTTGTGCTGCATAGCCCGCCGGCGCGAGCGCAGGGGGATTGCGCGCCGTTCTGGCAGCCGGGCGGCAATGTGCCGGGGGTTGATGGCACGGTCAGAGCGATCATCAACATGCCGAATGGTGACTTGATTGTCGGCGGTAACTTCAGGGCGGCCGGTAACATTCCTGCCAAGTGTATTGCGCGATGGAATGGCATGCAGTGGTCGGCGCTTGGTTCGGGCATGGACGGTGGGACGGAACCATCAGTCCGGGCACTTGCCGTCTTGCCAAACGGTGATGTGATCGCTGGCGGTTTGTTCGAAACCGCTGGCGGCGTATCGGCCAGGAACATTGCCCGTTGGAACGGCACTGCGTGGTCGCCGCTCAGCACGGGGGTGAGCGTGGCTACAAACGCGACGCCCGCTGTCTACGCCTTGGCGGCGTTGCCCAACGGGGAAGTGGTCGTAGGCGGAATTTTCAGAAATGCGGGTGGCGTTGCAATTGCGAGTATCGCGCGATGGAACGGCGCGAACTGGATCAGCATCGGCACCGTCAACCCAAACAGCAGCGTCACTGCAATTGTGGTGTTACCAAACGGTGACCTGATTGCGACCGGCGCTGGTTCAGGCGGCAATATTGCCCGATGGAACGGCGTGCAGTGGTCGAACCTGGGATCCGGAATGAACGGTTCGGTCGTATCGCTGGTGCTTCTTCCGAACGGTGATGTTATTGCGGCCGGTTCATTTACAACTGCAGGCGGCATCCCGGCTAATAGCCTTGCCCGTTGGAACGGTACAGCGTGGTCCACCTTTGGTGACGGTTTGGTGGCTCCCTTTTTCACCAGGTTGTCGGTCACGGCGCTGGCGGTTGCGACAAACGGTGACGTTCTGGCAGGTGGCAATTTTATCACGGCTGGCGGCGTGGCAACCGATCGCGTCGCACGCTGGAATGGTACCGAATGGTCTGCGATTCGTCCCGGCGGGTCGGGCGGGTCTGTACCCATCACGGAAAAGACCGTGTACGCACTTACCGTCACGCCGGGTGGCGAGTTCTTTGCGGGTGGTGACTTTTTGCAACTCGAAGGCGTCCGATCGCTTGGAGTTTCTCGCTGGGACTCGAACACCTGGTCGGAGCTTGGTGAAGTTGGGCCAACCCCAAACCTTGGCATGAATGGTAACGTCAGGGCACTGCTGAATCTTCCGAACGGTGACCTTGTTACCGGAGGCGCGTTTACCCGCGCGGGTGCCGTAGATGCAAATTCAATCGCCCGGTGGGATGGCACGGCCTGGTCGGCGTTCGGTGATGGAACCAACGGCGTGGTCAACGCATTGGCATTGCTGCCGAACGGTGACCTTGTGGCCGCGGGTGTGTTCACTACTGCGGGCGGTACCCCGGCAAACTCTGTTGCGCGATGGGATGGGACGGTCTGGTCGGCCTTTGGGGCAGGGATCATCGGTGTTGTCAAGGCGCTGGCCGTCATGCCGAACGGTGACCTCATTGCAGCGGGCAGCGTCGATATCGCGGTCCCCTTCCCTTCGCTGTACATCGCTCGTTGGAGCGGGACGGGTTGGGTTTCGCTTGAGCCGGGGCGGCTGAGCGGCAGCATCAACGCTCTCGCTGTGCTTCGCGGGGGAATCCTCGTCGCCGGTAGCAGTTTCATCCAGTCCTCTGTTCGCAGCAGCATCAGACAGTGGGACGGTGCAACGTGGTCGAACCTAGGCGAATACATTACCGGTCCCGTGACGCTGCTCACTGTGTTGCCCAACGGCGACCTGATTGCCGGAGGCGCCATTGTGACGACTCCCTCATTTAATGTCATTGGGCTTGGTCGTTGGAATGGTGCCGTTTGGTCCGGGGTTGGTGGGGCCCCCGGGGGCCCAAGCCCAAACAGCGTCTTTTCTGCGGCGCCCTTACCCAATGGAGATTTTGTGGTCAGCGGCAACTTTTCGCTCATGAATAGCAGCACCGTCAACGGTGTCGTCAGAGGCACGCCAGCCAACCGCATCGCACGATGGAACGGTGGGGTCTGGACCGCACTAGGAATCGGCCTCAACGCCGGAGGCTTGGCCATTGTGGTTGCACCCAACGGTGAGCTTGTTGTCGGTGGTGATTTCCTCACCGCGGGCGGTCAGTTTTCACCCTACATATCACGCTACAACTTCGGTTGTCCGCCGTGCTCACTGGCGGATGTGGCCGGGGAAGCGGGACCAAACCCGGATAGTGTCGTTGATGGCATCGACTTCATCGCCTTCATTAACAGCTTCAGCACGGACAGCCGCGTGCTTAACCCGATCGCAGATATTGTCGGTGCCGGTATCGATGGCGACCGGCCCGATGGTATAATTGATGGCTCAGATTTCATCGCATTCATCAACGCGTTCGTCGCAGGTTGCTGAGAACTAGGTTGTTTGTTGTAGCAGCGGGCGATGCCGCAATCACGGCATCGCCCGCTGCTTTCGTCCTGCCAATGCCTGATCTCTCCTTGACGTCCCCGTCCAGCCACTATCTGTCAGCTTGCCGAATATGCGATTTGGTCAGCTCTTCTCAAACTTCCAACCCATCAAACGCCAATCGCACGCCATTGGGCAGTGCGGCTTCGGTCGCCTCGTGGCCAAGATCGTGCGACATGTGAATAAAGTACGTCGCGGCCGCTTCAACGCGCTCCGCTGCATTCAGGGCCTCATCCAGCGTCAGGTGCGTCGGATGGTGTTTGTGCCGCAGCGCATCGAGTACTAGTGTCCGCAGGCCGCGCAGCCTCGGCCATGTTTCCGGTGGAATGGCCGAGACATCCGTGCAGTACGCCAGCGGAAAGGCGGAATCTTCTGCACCGATGCGCTGTCCGATCGGCGCGATGCGAAACCCAACAATCGGCAGTTTGCCGTGGATGAGGCGGATCGGTTCAAACCGCATACCAAATAGGTCAATCGGTTCGCCCAGCACGATTCGATACGGAATCAGCGTCGCCACGAACGAATCGTTGGTGTTGTTCTGCCGATCAAAGATGTGCTTATACACCCGCTGCAGGTGCTCCATCGTGTGCGGCTCGGCGTAGATCGGTATCGGCCCGCGCTGCACGGCGTTGAACCTGCGCAGCTCATCCACGCCCCAAGTATGGTCAACATGGTTGTGCGTAAACAGCACCGCATCGCAGCGCGAAATGCCAAACCGCAAGGCCTGCTGCCGCAGGTCGGGCGAACAGTCAATCAGCACCACCCGCTCCTGCCCATCGCCATCAACAAACCGCACCGCACCCGCCGTTCGCAGCCGGTTGTCCCGCGGGTCGCTGCTCACACACACCGCACACGAGCACGCAATCGCAGGCACACCCGATGATGTACCCGTCCCTAAAAACACAAATCGCGATGCACTCACCATGCCCCAGTTTAGCGGATGCCCCGTGCGATCTCCGGGTCATCGGCAGGAAAACCGAGAGATGAGCGGCGAGAAGACCGCAGAATTCGCAGATATTGGAAATCAAGCAAAGCAGTAAAATGCAAATGAAGAAGTTCTTTGTCACAGCGAGGCAGTCAAGCTGTATCAGTTCGCAAGGGTCAAAATCAAAAGCATCCCGCTCGTTTTACCCTCCCTGTTTTTCCTCTCTGCGTACCTTTTTTTCACTCTGCGCTCTCTGCGTTCATCTCTGCGTTCATCTCGCCGTGCATCTCTCCCAAACATGTAATCCATCAGCTCTCACCTCCGGAGCAAATCGCAAAGTGCCCTTGGGGTCAAAGATGCGCCATCCGTCGCTTCCATCGGTCTCTAGGCCCGGTGTCATTGCAATCGCCGCACATTCCGGAAAGTGCATGAGCACTAGCGCTGCGTCGTCAAGCCGCCGGGCTCCCGGCACAACCAGGGCCTTGCCCAGCGCATCAACAACGGCGCCGGGCCTGCCCACCACCGTCACCGCAACGCCGCCGGGTGTGCCTAAACCAGTTCGCGGGTCCACAATGTGGCTGTATCGCTGGCCGTCAATGTCCACAAACTGCTCAGCATCGCCAGAGGTAGAGATCGATGTATTGCTCACCACCAGCACTCGCCCGGTTTGCTTCCGGCCGGACATTACTTCTACTTTCCATCCATCCGCGCCCGGCGGCGCATCGCCGGTGGCGATGTCCCCCGCCAGCGCAACCAAGCAGCTTCCATAGCCAAGTCGCTTTAGCTTCAACACCCCTTGCTCCGCCGCGAAGCCCTTGGCAATGCCGCCAAAATCAAGCTTTATTCCTTCTCTCGCCAGCGTCACAGTACCGCGGGCGCTGTCCACCACCACGCTGCGCCAGCCAACCCGGTTCACGGCCGCGGTTCGCTCTGCCTCAGTCGGCAATACGCCGCTCTTTCGGGCCGCTCGCCACAAGGCCACCGCCGGGCCAACGGTTGCATCAAATGCGCCATCGCTGGCTTGGCTCACCTTTTCTGCCACCGTCAGCACCTCCAGCATCTCGGCGCTCGCTGGATGTGGCACGCCCGGTGTCGCCCGGCACAGCCTGCTCAGCTCGCTACCGGGGCGGTAGTCACTCATCATCTCATCAAGCTGGCTAAGCCTCGCAAACGCCTGATTCGCTGCATCAAATGCATCATCACGTCCCGCGGCGTGCAGCACGATGCGGGCCTCTACACCCATAATCACACGAACAAACTCAAACCGCTCGGGGCCTTGCCGCCCCCGCACCGCGGGCGCAGCGCCCAAATCGGGCGCACAATTTTCAGAAGAATCTGCGGCACACCCGCCCAGCAACGCAGCGGCGGCAACAATCACTGGTATCAACCGAGCGCCCGCGCGTTCCAAAGTTCCCCTCGCCCCATTCGTGGCGAGGTAAGCTCTCGCCCGAATCGGCTCTGAAACAGGCCCGCACACTGGTCCTTCAACCGCCATTGCCATGAGCACATCATTGAACCGCCAAGCCGACTCTGCCCACTCTGCCCACTCTGCCCGGCCGCAATCAATCTCGCGAGCACTCCGCCCGGCTCCCGCCTTGCTGGCCTGCTGGTTGCAAATGGCGGCGCTCCCGGCCGCCACCATGCTGGCCTGTCTGGCCGGATGCTGCGATGCCGGTGGCACCTGCATCAATGACACCGCCAGAGCGGATGGCCACCAGTTTGCCCTGGCTGTGCAGCCTGCCACGCTCAGCCCAGCTGCCCCATCCCCCGCCGCAGCAAAACCCGCCCCAGTACCAACTGCCCCAACACCCGCTACCGCAGTACCCGCTACCCCAGTGCCAGCAGCGGATGCAGCCGCTCGCAAGCCGTTTGGGCAGGAAATACCTGCCGCCGCGTTTAAGTTTAATCTGGTCCCCATCCCGGGCTCGGCCGACGGCACCATCAAGCCGTTTTTCATGAGTGAGAAAGAAATCACATGGGAAGCGGCCGACACGTACATCTACAAAATTGATGAAGAGCGTGGCAGCCCACCTCCCGGCGGGCCGGATGCCGTCAGCCGTCCATCAAAGCCCTACATCCCGCCGGACCGCGGCTTCGGCCACGAGGGCTACGCGGCGCTGACCATGTCATATAAAAATGCCACTGAATTCTGCGTGTGGCTCAGCAAGCACAGTGGCCGCAACTACCGGTTGCCAACCGAGGCAGAGTGGGAACACGCCGCCCGCGCCGGTTCGGCGGCAGATCCTGGCGCTGTCGATGCCAAAGCACTGGAGCAGATCGCCTGGTTTGAGGACAACAGCGACGGCACACCTCATCCCGTCGGCACAAAGTTGCCCAACGCCTGGGGGCTGTACGACATGCTGGGAAATGTGCAGGAATGGTGCGTCGCCACCGATGGCAAAGGCGTTACGCGGGGTGGCTCGTACCGCACCAGCGCTGACAAAATCAAAGCTTCCAACCGCGAGCCCGAAACACGCGCATGGAACAACAGCGATCCGCAGATACCCAAGAGTAAATGGTGGCTGGCCGATGCACCCTTCGTCGGTTTCCGCATCGTCTGTGATGCAGAGACCCCGACGGCGAGTACTTCTCCGAGCAGAGCCGTTGCGCCAGTTCAGCCGGTCCAGCCGGTCCAGCCTGTCCAACCCGCCCCATCCAACCCGCCCATTGCCCCAAAGCCCTGATCGCACAAGCACTTGAACTGCCAAGTTCACCATCGCTCTCGGTCTCGGCAGTCGTAGACTCAACGCACTCGCGTCCGCTCTCAAGCCTTCGGTTACCTTCCCGCCTGCAAGTACCCCCAATCCCGGCTACACCATGTCAGACCACAACGATCTTTCCCGTCGCACGTTTGTCAAGTCCGCGGCCCTTACGGTGCCCGTGGTTGCCGGGTTTACCAGCCTGCTCAGCGCGAGGTCCGTTGAAGCCAGCCAACCAGCAGGTGCGCCAGCCGCTGCGGAGGTTGCTGCCATCACGGCGCCCGCTGGCGTGCCGCAGCACGGCACACTGCGCATCGGTGTGATTGGGTGTGGTGGTCGCGGCACCGGCGCTGCGGTGCAGGCGCTCATGGCTGATCCGAACGTGATACTGGTTGCAATGGGTGATGTCTTTGCCGATCGGCTCGAGTCATCATTGAAGGGAATCTCCGATGAAATGGGCGATCAGGCCGCCGCCCGTGTGCAGGTGCCGCCGGAGCGCCGATTTGTTGGCTTTGATGCCCACGAGCAGGTTATTGGCAGCGGGGTGGATGTTGTGCTGATTACCGGGTACCCCGCATTCCGTCCCGCACATCTCAAGGCTGCCATCGCCGCGGGCAAGCACGTCTTTGCAGAAAAGCCCTTGGCCGTTGATGCGCCCGGCATTCGCTCGGTGCTTGAATCCGCGAAGCTTGCCAAGGAAAAGAGCCTAGCACTCTTAGTCGGCTTCTGCTGGCGGCACAATCCGGGAATGAAGGCGGCCTTTGAGCAGGTCGCGGCGCCGGGCAGCGGCATCGGAGATGTGGTGAGCGTGCACACCACGTACCACACCGGCACACTCAGCAAGCGCCCACGCAAGCCAGAGTGGTCGGACATGGAGTTTCAGATGCGCAACTGGTGGCACTACACCTGGATCAGCGGCGACCACATCGTTGAGCAGGCGGTACATTCCATCGACCGCCTCTCTTGGGCCATGGGCGATAAAACGCCTACCAAGGTCACCTGCCTCGGTGGCCGGGCGGCCCGCAGCGGCCCCGAGAGCGGCCATGTGTTTGACCACTTCAGCGGAATATATGAATACGCAAACGGCGCTCGCGCGTTTCACACCACGCGCCAGATCGATGGATGCCCCAGCGACAACACCGATTACATCTATGGCACCAACGGCATGGCCGTCATCAACGGCTGGGCGCCCACCTATGAAATTAAGGACCGCACCGGCAAGGTGACCTGGAAAGGCAAAGGCTCGGCAGAAGAAGCATCCGAGATGTACCAAAATGAGCACAATGCGCTGTTCGCCTCCATCCGTGCGGGCCGGCCAATCAACGATGCTGAGCGAGCCGCCAACTCGTGCCTCATGGCCATCATGGCCCGCATGGCCGCGTACACCGGCCAGACGATTACCTGGGAGCAGGCCATGAACTCCAAAGAAAATCTCGTCCCCGACCCGCTGCAGTTCGGCCCATTGCCGACGCCGGACGTTGCGATACCGGGCAAAACCAAGTTCATTTAACCATTGCAACTGCCCGCATCTGCCACAGCCCTGCCGCCCGGGCGATGGTGCGTGCCGTAACGCCTTCCTGCCTCAATCTAGTAATCTGGCAATCTGGTCATTTGTTCATTTGGTAATTTAGCAATTTGGAACCCTCCCATGAATCGCCGTGATTTCCTCGCCGCCGCCACCCTTGCTGCCGCTGCAACGGCGCTCCCCTCGTTGGGTGCCACTCCCGCAGCAAAGCCTGCTCCAAAGCCTTCCCCAGCGTCTGTTCCCGCTGCTGCCAAGCCCAAGCGAACGCTCCGCAAAGCGGTCATGATCGGCATGGTCAATGAGGGCGATTCCGTTCTGGACAAGTTCAAGATTCTCCGCGAGTGCGGGTTTGAGGGCGTAGAGATGGACTCACCAACAAAGACATCAACCGATGAGATTCTGGCAGCGCAGGAAAAAACTGGTCTTGTGGTTCACGGCGTCGTCAACAGCGTGCACTGGGCTAAGCCGCTGAACCACCCCAGCGAAAACGTGCGCAAAGATGCGGTCGCAGCGCTGGAAACCTGCCTGCGCGACTGCAAGAAGTACGGCAGCACCAGCGTCCTGCTGGTACCCGGCTTGGTCAACAACGACTTGCCGTACGATGATTGCTACCGCATAAGCCAGCAAGAAATTCGCAAAGTGCTGGCCTTGGCCAAAGAATGCAACGTCAAAATCGGTATCGAGAATGTGTGGAACAACTTCCTGCTCTCCCCGCTTGAGGCCGCCAAGTACGTTGATGAGTTTGAGAACCCATCCACCGGGCAAATGGTTGGCTGGCACCTGGACATCGGCAACATCATCAACTTTGGTCGCCCCGCGCAATGGGCACGTATTCTGGGCAAACGCATCGTAAAGCTGCACATCAAAGACTTTTCCCTGAAGAAGCGCGACGGCCAAGGCCTCTGGAAAGGCTTTGATGTTGAGCTGGGTGAAGGAGATGCCGGCTGGGCCGACGTCATGAAGGCCCTAGATGACACCGGCTACTCAACCGCCCCGGCCCCAAATGCCAACTGGGCAACCGCAGAAGTGGGGGGCGGCGACGCCAAACGGCTCAAGCAAATCAGCGACCAGATGGACAAACTCTTTGCGATGTGAGTCCAAGCGTCTGATCGGCTTCCCTGTCTGGTAATCCTGCCATCTGAAAATTCGAAAATTTGTACCGCGCGAGCGTGAAGTGACACTACGGTTACCTATGCGTTACCGCGAAATTGGCAAAACCGGCGTGAAAATCTCTGAAATCGGCTTTGGCTGCTGGACCATGGGCGGCCCCAACTGGTCCCTGCAAAACGGTGCCCCCATCGGCTGGGGAGATGTGACTGAGGCCGATGTGCTCGCCGGTATCAAAGTCGGGCTCGATGCTGGCGTGAACCACTGGGACAACGCTGATATCTACGGCAACGGCAAGGCGGAGCGGCTGCTGGGCACATGCTTCAAAAAGCTTGGCGCAAAGCGCGATGCCCAGGTCATCGCAACAAAGGTCGGGCATTTTCGCGGCACAGCCCCATACGCCTACACACCAGAGCACATCCGCAGTCAGTGTGAGCAGTCTCTGCGAAACCTCCAGACCGACTACATCGATATCCATTACTTCCACCACGGCTCGTACATCGGCCCCGATGTTTCCGGTAAAGACCACGACTACCTCGCCGAGGCCTCGGCCACCATGCACGCCCTCGTCAAAGAAGGGAAGGTTCGCGCCATCGGCCAGTCGGCCTACAGCAACGAGGATTTCGCCCGCGCCATCCCCGTACTCAAACCCGACGTCCTCCAGAACAAAGCGAACATGCGCTACGCGGATTTCATCAAACCCGGCTGCGAGCTGCAAAAACTAATGGCAACCCACGGCTGCACGTTCGTGGGCTTCGGCCCGCTGGATCAGGGCATCCTGCTCGATAAGTTTGATCCCGAGAACCCGCCCAAGTTTGAAGAGGGTGATTACCGTAACTCCCGCAAAGACTTCGCCCCCGCCGCACTGCGCACTATTAAGGAAAAGCTCACAAAGGTCAAATCGCGCTTCGGCAGCACCACAGAGGATCTCGCCTCCGCCGCCTGCCGCTGGGTGCTCGCCCATGACCATGTCGCCTCGGTCATCCCGGGTTTCCGAAATGAACGTCAGGCCAGGTGCAACCTCCGCGCAGCGACCGATGCACCGATGAACGCGGCCGATGTCGAATACGTGCGCACAATCTTCGCCACCTGATCGCCCCCAAACGATCGCACGCCGCCTCCCGCGCTCGCTCTGCTGATTCGTCTTGCACTTGCAACTCTTTCCCCTCGCGACTCGGCGCTCGCGACTTTTCCACTTCGCTTTCCCTTGCCCCCTCCCCGTCGCCACATTCCGCTGCCCGATACAGGGTTTCTTGCGGGCATGCGCATCCGCAAAAAACTCATCGTCCTGCACACGTTCTTCTCGCTGGTGCTCGTCACGCTGCTCACCCTCGCTTTGCGCCCCGCCGTAAGCCGTATTTTAGAGCGTGCCGAACTCCATGAAGCCAAAATGGTCGCCGAAGTCTCGGCAAGGCTGCTCGCCGCGGATCCTGATGCTGCCCTGCCACCCACCGTTACCCGGCTTACCCCGCAGCGAGCCAGTGAGCTTCTACGCAGCGCCCGCATCGCCGGTGCGGCAGTGAACCCTTCAGACCCCGCACCTTCCACGCCGATTGCCACCGACAACGAGCCCGATGCCGCCATGCAGGGAACCGAGGTGCGCCTTGCCGATGGCAACCTTGGTGTGGTGCTTCAAGTTCCATCATCCCGCGGCCAGCGTTCCAGCGGTATGAGCCTGCTGGCCACCGCAAGGCTTGATGAAGCTCGCGATGCGGTTATCCATGTGTACGCGGTGCTCATTCTTTCACTGCTTGCTGTGTACGCGCTCATCGCACTGGCCCTTGAGGTTGTTGTTCTGCCACGCCATGTCTACGGCCCCATCCGCGCCATCCTGAAGGCCGACCAGGCCGTGCGCGACAACCGCCGAGCCGATGAGCTGCTCGATGAAAAGCAAATCCCCGCCGATGAACTCGGTGAGATCATGCGCTCGCACAACCGCACCGTAACCCAGCTTCGCGACAACGAGCAAACCCTCGCCAGCACCATGCAGCAGTTGGAGCAAACCCTCGCCGACCTCACCCGCAAAAACCATCTGCTGGAAATGGCCCAGCGCAATTTGGCCGATGCTGATCGCCTCGCCTCCCTCGGCGTCATGTCCGCAGGGCTTGCCCATGAAATGAACACGCCTCTGGCTGTCATCAAAGGACTCACCGAAACACTCGGCAAGAACGGCAGGCTCGAGCGGCCCGAGATTGATCTCATGCTCCGCGTCACCGCCCGGCTTGAGCGGCTGTCTGAGAGTCTCCTGGATTTCGCCCGCGTGCGGCCAATGAGCACCACGCTCACCCCGCTGCGCCCACTGGTGGAGGAAGCCTGGACGCTGGTCAAGCTTGACCGCAACATCGGTGGCCGTATCGAGATGATCAACGGCCTGCCCGAGGGCGACGGGGCTGATTCACAGTCTCTGTTCGCCGAGAACGCCACGACCAATCCCGATACTGCCGCGGCTTCATATCGGTCTGCGGACCCGCTTTCGGACCCGCCTGTGACACCACTTATGGCCCAGTGCGATGGCGATCGCATCGTACAGGTTTTGGTTAATCTTTTTCGCAACGCCTGCGATGCCACGCTCGAGGGCCGCACAGAAGGTGCAACGACTCAGGCCAATGGGCCAAACAGCCGTAACGCAACCAATGCCACTCCCCAGCGCTGGACCATGGATGGAAAGCCACGAATCACGGTCACCGGCCAGCGCGTCACCCGCGACAACGCCCAGTGGACCATGCTGCTCATCGCTGATGAAGGCCCCGGTATCGACCCATCCATCGCCAGCCGCCTGTTTGAGCCGTTTGCCAGCACCCGCCTCGACAGCCGGGGCACCGGCTTAGGCCTCGCCGTCAGCGAGGGCATCATCCGTGAACACGGCGGCCTGCTGCAAGCCCGCAATCGCACCGATGCGCGTGGCGCCGTCTTCGAACTGTTGCTGCCAGCAAGCTAGGTGCGCTTTTTCGTACAACCCTAGCAAGATGTTCGCAGCGAGTCGCCCGCAGTTTGATTGGTTGCTCCCATCAAGTTGTCGCGCAGCAGCGATAGCTCGTTTAAACGAGGTGAACGCCACATCGCGGCTCATTTACTCATCTGGCCCGTCACAATCGGCACGTACCCAATCTCCAACCCCTTGGGCGGCGTCACCAGCAGGGCCGGGTCCAATCTCGCCAGTTCGCCGCGCCCGGGTGGCGCCATGTAGTCGCGATCAATCGGCCACGTTCCGTGAATTTTCTCCGCCAGTGCTTGCAGCTTGGCCTTCTTTTCCTGACTCCAGTTGTACTGCTGGAACGATGGCTGGTCGACGAAGCGGTACCACCAATATGTCACTACCGAGCCATCAGTCAGATGCACCGTAAACGGCCCGGCCGTAGCCCCCGGCTGCATCCACGCGCCTTTGGTTGGAGAGGTATACGGCTCGCCCCGCCCGGCCAGCGGGAACTCTTGCTTCAAGAGCCCGGTTTCCTCTGGCACGGTGTCAGCCGCCACGGCGATGCGTTCCTCACCCACGTGCTTAAAGTACTGCGGGAATACACCCTTTGGGGTAAGTTTGGGGCCAAGGTCGCTCTCGGGCCACTCCAAGCCCCACACGTCGCCGTCATACACCTTGCTCTTAAGGACAGCATCGATCCCTTTCATCGTCTTCTGGGCCTGGTCATAGCGGGTCGGAGTGGCCGTCAGCTTGGACCGCCAAGTGCCCTTCTCATCAAATCGGCCTGAGCACTCCGGTCCGCCATCTCGCCAGGCCTTGAAGCTGTCCCACAGTGCTGCCTTGGAGTAGTACTTCACATCCTGCACCAGCAGCGTTCGTCCCTGATCATCAAGCGGGAACTGCAACTTTGGAATCTTGGAATAACTTACCCCTTGCGCATCCGTGCTGTCAAAGCGCGGCACGGTATTAATCTCCATCGCTCCCCCGCCCATGGTTCCCGGCCGCGCATCAAGCCCACGACCGTAAATAAACGGGTAGTTAAAAATCTTTCCGATCTTGCTCCACGTTTCTGGGATGTAATACGCGATCGGCCCCTTGAAGTTGCCAGCGCTCAGGAAGCACGTCCACGATTGGTCGCCGGTCGGCGGGTCGCCCGCGACGGCACCGACCGCATCTGTCGCCCCAGTCGAATCGGTCATGGGCAGCGCCATCCACGAGTAGCCCAAGAACTCACCGTCCGGATTGCCCGCAAACGGCAGCGCATCGGGCGGGATCAGCAGGCGATTACTCAGCTGCGCGATCCCCAGGCGATCATCCGGCAGGGCGACATTGCTGTAAAAGAAGGACCATCCCGGTGAGCCAACTTCATAGTCGTAGCACTGCGGCGTGGCGTTCATGCTGAACTTAGGCGGACCATAACGGAAATGGTTGCGCGCCCAGTAGCCCAGGCCACCCTCAACGGTTTGGAACACGCTGCTCCACGTTGGCCCACGTTCGGGCCACTTGCGGGCCAGCGTCCCTTCAGGCGCAAGGGGCCGGTCTTTGTTGTCGGAGTTGTCGGGCATTATCCATGTGCTGGCCAGGCCAATCTGGATATTGGCAATCGGCTTGTCGATCAGCGTCCACGCCGCGGAGTAGAACCCCATCCCCGCGCTGAACTCCGCTTTCTCCGGCGGCCTCGCGGCATTAAAGCCGATGTATCCGTGCAGGCCCTGGCTCCCAAGAACCGGTTTGTTGTTGGCTTCGCCAGCGGGCTTCTTGGCGTCCTGACTGCCATTGGCACCTGAGACCAAAGCGAAGAGAACGATAAAGCTGGCAACCGGTCTATTGCACATGCGGCATGGTACGGCCCACAGCGGGCGGTGTTGGTTCAGAATAAAGAGTGTCATCACCGTGGCATCGCCTTTCTAGGCGATGGCCTTTGAGTTCTTCGGGGATGTACAGTTTGCAAAGGCAAAGTTTGATTCAGCGAACCGCCTCGTCGCTGGAAGCATTCACAGGGCATCGCCTAAAAAAGGCGATGGCCTTTGAGTTCTTCGGGGATGTGCAGTTTGCAACGGCAAAGTTTGATTCAGCGAACCGCCCCGTCGCTGGAAGACTTCACAGGACATCGCCTAGAAAGGCGATGCCACGGCGGAATCCCTATCCTCACGTGTGCGATTTTCTACCCCCATCTCACTGGCCGCCCCCGCCAAGGTCAACCTCACGCTGGCCGTCGGTCCGCCCGCGCCGCCCCGCGGCTACCACCCAATCGCTTCACACTTCCACTGCATCAATCTATGCGATGATCTCACGCTCATTCCAATGCCCGATTGGCCCGCATCCCGCATCGAGCTTGATGTGGCGTGGGCCATCGATGCACTAAAGCCATCGGCCATTGATTGGCCTGCCGACAAAGACCTTGCCGTGCGGGCAATGGCCGCGGCGGCGGCGCGAATGGGGCTGGAGCATGGTGTGGCAATCAAGCTGCGCAAACGCATCCCAACCGGTGGCGGCCTCGGTGGCGGCTCGGCGGATGCGGGGGCCGTGCTGCGCTTGTGCCAACTTCTGCTTGAACGCGGCGGCGGCGAAACCGCTCGCCATACAAACTGGCTGGTCGATGCGGCAATGTCATTAGGCAGCGATGTGGCCTTCTTTGCCGATCCTGTGGGCACCGCCGGCAGCGTTGCGCCGCGGCCTGCGATTGTTGAGGGATTCGGGGAGCGGCATCGACGAATCCAGCGTTCGCACGGTTACTTGGTGCTCATCTTCCCGCCGTTTGGCTGCCCCACGCCCGCGGTGTACAAGGCCTTTGATTCCGCCACCGGTCACACGCTGGATGCCGACCGCGTGGTGCGCAGTGCGGCCGGTCTGGCTGGCCAGCCAATTGCAGACGGCACGCTGTTTAACGACCTCGCCGCAGCCGCCATGCACGTGGCCCCCAAGCTCGCCGAAATCGCCGCAGCCGCCGGGGCAACAGCCCATCAACCGGTCCATGTCTCAGGCTCGGGCAGTACATTGTTTCTGATCGCAGGCCAAGATGCAGCGGCCGCGGGTCAGTTGGCAAGCAAAGTGTTCCGCGCGACGGAATGCCCGGCGATGGCGGTGCGGCTGGTGTAGCTCAGGCGCTTGCTGTTTGACCGGAGTGTTTATCGCTCCAAAAAGCAAAGCCGCTCGATTTGAGCGGCAAAGCTTCATGACGAAAAACTTCCCCGCCACTTGCCCGAAAAAATCTGGCCATCCGGCCATCTGGCCATTTAAAGATCTGGCAATCTTTCCTCAGAACGCCTTAGCGCCCGCCTCAGCGACGGCATGATCCTGCTCGCCCGAGCCGCCGCTGACACCAATAGCGCCAACAACTTTTCCGTCCTTCTTCAGCGGGATACCACCGGCGAAAATCATAATCTTGCCGTCGTTGCTGGCATGAATGCCAAAGAACTGCCCGCCCGACTGGCTATGGGTGGCAAGGTCTTTGGTGGTAATGTCAAACGCCCGGGCTGTAAAGGCCTTTTTAATCGAGATATCAA
Organism: Phycisphaerales bacterium; assembly: GCA_038231815.1. GTDB lineage: Bacteria > Planctomycetota > Phycisphaerae > Phycisphaerales > UBA1924 > CAILKP01. Next base: position 4,337 of record JBBRKQ010000059.1, on the reverse strand, counting down.
TCGAGCCAAGCCAAGCCCCATCCATGCGCACGTGGGCCACCAGGTTGCCGCCCGCATCCGCCACGGCAATGTTCATCGGCTGCCCAACGGTGGCGGCATGCTGTTCAGCGGCGGCAATGATGCGACGGGCGTCTGCGAGGGTGACCATGGGAGCTTCCTGTAAAAAATGGCGAGTCCAATGAAACTGCGATTCCGAAGGTAGGCTGCTAGCCGAAAGATCCCCGAACCAGTCTGCCGCGGCTGCGGGTAGGCGGGGAGTGTCCGTGGATATCCAAACCCCCGGCTTCATCCTTTTCAAACACGCTCGCACGCGCACAACGCGGTAGTGCAAAACTGCTGGCATTTTCGCATTTCGTGAGGCGTTGGTCGTCTTTTGCCGCCCTGATCGCCTTTACTACCGCCCTTATGGCCGCAGGCTCGAAAATCGCAAAGATCGCTCTCCCCATCGTTCTGGTCGCTCTGACCGCCTTGGTGGGGTACACCGTATTCAAAACCACCGGCAGCACGGCTCTTACAAGCTCGCCAAGCGCCCCGCCACCTGTCGCTGCGCCAACTGCCATAGCGCCGCCAGCACCCGGTGCGGCAGCAACGCCTCCACCTGCCCCCACCGCGGCGGCCGTTGCAGGTGCCGCGCAGCCAACTGTCGCCGCGGCTCCGGTCGGTGTTGTCGCCGCAGTTCCCGGTTTAACGCCCCGTATCTGGCCGGCATATTCACCCGTGACCATCGGCCAGTTGCAACCACCGGAGACGAGTTCCACCGGTGGCTCCGCCCGCGTAGCAAACCCCCCTGGCTACGAGATGAAGCTTGAGTTCACGCCACTGGGCGCGGGCATCGCCAAACTCCAATCAGCCCGGCTGTTCGACTCGATTCAAAGCAGCAAACAGCACGAAGTCCTCCAGCAAATGTTCGCTCGCTCGGTGTTGTATTCTGACGGCACCACCCGCGGCTACAAACTCGTTCCTATGGCGGTCCTCGGTGTCACCGTCAACGGTGTGTACATTCCACTGACCGGCACGCTTGAGGAGCCCATCTGGCAGCAGTCCGGCCCGGGCCAGTTCTTTGCAATTCTGGCAGATGGTGAGGGCAAAGATGTCGTCAAGCTCACCCGCACGTTTGAGCTTGTTCCGGGCACCTATTCCGTGCGGGTGCTTCAAGAAGCCATCAATCTCAGCGAACAAACCATCAACCTTGCCTGGCGGCAGGCCGGTGCGATGGACATTCCCAACAGCAAAATCGGTTACGGTGGCGATGTGCGCCGCCTGCGAATCGGCACCATCCCCGGTGCAGCCGCCAATCCGGACGGCCAGTTTGTTGATGGCACAACCTTCACCCCGCACGACACCGTCATCGGCAAACCGCTCGATGGTCTCGGCTTGCAATGGACCGATCTGCCGATTCACCCAACCACTCGCAGCGCTGAGCGCGGCGAGAAACTGGCCTGGGTGGCCTTGTCTAACCGCTACTTCGCAAGCGCCGTCTACAGCCTGGCAGACCGTCAGCCCAAGCGGGCCGACGGCAAGCCGGACAAGGAACTCAAACTCACCGCACAAGTTGAGCGAGTCGCCCTCGCCCGCGAGGATGATGGATACGGCAACGCTGTCATCGGCAATGAAGCCGAAATGACCAAGCACGCCGCCCTTGTCACAGTGCTGCAGGGCGCCGTCGGCAGCATCGCCCCCGGCGCTGCGGCAGATTACTCCGTCGGCCTCTACGCCGGCCCCGTCAGCACCAACGCCATCGCCGGTGACAAATCAGCCGAGGCGGCTGGTCTCGAAGGTCTGGTGCTCTACAGCTTCGGTGGCCCCTGCGTGGTTTGCACCTTCCAAAGTTTAACGTACACCCTCCGCTGGTACCTGGGCTTCCTGCACGACTACGTGCTTAAGGATTGGGCACTGGCGGTTATCTTCCTCGTCCTGACAGTTCGCACCATCCTGCACCCAGTTACCAAGTGGAGCCAGGCCAACCTCCAGCGGTTTGGCAAACAAATGCAGAAGCTGGCGCCCAAGCAGGCCGCCCTAAAGGAAAAGTACGGCGATGATCCAAAGCGCCTGCGCGAAGAGACCGCCCGGCTCATGCAGGAAGAGAAGATCAATTACCTCCAGGCCCTAGGCTGCCTGCCCATGTTCCTGCAGATGCCCGTGTGGATCGCTCTCTATGCGATGATCTACTTCACCTACGAACTCCGCCACGAGGGCGGCTTCTTCGGTGTGTTCCAGGCCATCTCCGGCGGCAGTTGGGGCTTCCTCGGAGATCTGGCCGAGCCCGATCGGTTGATCAGCCTCGGCTTCTCGTTCCCGATTCCGTGGGTCTCGGCGCTCATTGGTCGTATTAATGCCATCAACTTCCTGCCCCTGCTGCTTGGCGTGGTCTTCTACTTCCAGCAGAAGTACCTCTCACCACCCCAGGCCACCACACTCTCGCCCGAGATGGAGACCCAGCAGAAGATCACCAAGATCATGATGGTCATTCTCTTCCCGCTGATGATGTACAACGCCCCCGCCGCGCTGTCGCTGTACTTCGTAGCCAACAGCACCCTGGGCATCATCGAGAGTCGCCACATCCGCAAGCACGTCGAGCGTGAAGATAAGTTCCGCGAAGAGCAGGAAAAGCTGCTCGGCCCAGTCGCCAAGCGCCTGCTTCTCGAGCAGCCCAAACAGGGGTTCTTCGCCCGTATTCAAGATGAGCTCCAGCGCCGCATGGCCTCCGCTGAAGACCTCCGCAAGCAGCGCGAAAAGGCCAGCCGCCAGCCCCGCAAGTAACCGGCCCGGCCCGGCACCGCTTCGCCCCGCCCCGCGCCGCTCCGCAAAAAACGCATCATGTCCTCCCGCGCCGACCACATCGCCCATGAAGCTCATCAACTGCTCCAGCAGGGCCAGTTGCAGCGTGCGCTCGCTACCGTCCAGCGAGGGCTGGCATCGGACCCTTCTAATCTCAATCTGGCCATGGCCATGGTGCAGGTCCTCATGCGCACCGGCCCGGTCGAGCAGATGTTCTACTACGCGGGCCGCTGCCTGGCCATGGGCCCCGACTCGGCCATGGCCGTCTACAGCTACGCCTACGCCCACGCCACATTCAATTTCCATGAACAGGCCATCACCGCCTGTGAGACTTTCCTGAAGCGCCACCCAACAGACCCGCAAGGCGACGTGCTCCGCGAAGTTTTCATGTACAGCTGCGTGCAGCTCAGCCGGTACGATGAAATGCTGACCATGGCCGCCAGTCTGACCGGCGACCTCTTGGGCCGCCTAAACCTCGCCGCCCAGGTCTTCCGCGCTCTCATGAACGTTGGTCGCGCACAGGAAGGTTTGGCCGGCTTGGCAGAGCTCGCCCGTCGTCACCCACTCGATACGGTCGCCGCCGGTGACTGGTGCTTCGCCGGCAACTACAGCTGCACTCTCACCGCCCCCGACATCTTTGAGATTCACCGGCTCTACGGATCCGCCGTCGATGCCATGAAACGAGCCTCGCCCCCGGCACCGCCCGCCCACAAACCACTCCCGACCGCCAGCCGCAAAGTTCGCCTCGCTTTCATCTCCGCAGACCTCCGCGACCATTCCGTCGCCTTCTTTCTGGAGCCCCTGCTCGCCGGCCTCAGTCGCGACAGCTTCGAGATCACCATCTTCCAGCTCGGCCAGAAAGACCACGCCAGCCGCCGACTCTTTGATGCCATGGGCGCAATCCCCGAACGTTGGGTTAATCTCAACGGCCTGGACATGGAAGATATCGCCACCGAAATCCGCAGCCGCCAGATCGATGTGCTCATCGAACTCGGCGGCCACTCCGCCGGCAACGCCCTCCTCGCTCTCGCCCGTAACCCCGCGCCCGTCATCGCCACCTGGTGCGGCTATCCGCACACCACCGGCCTTGATGATGTCGATCTTCGATTCGTCGATTCCCTGACCGATCCCGCCGGATATGAATCTCAGGCCACCGAAACGCTCATCCGGCTGGACCCCTGCTTCCTCTGCTTCAAGCCCGGCGTTGAGCTTCTTGATACCCCGCTGGCACCCCCGCCCTGCCTGGCCAATGGTTTCATCACCTTCGGATCCTTCAACGCCATCACCAAGTTTAACCCCGCGACCGCAAAGCTCTGGGCCGGCGCCATGCACGCCGCCCCCGATTCCCGCCTGCTGCTCAAAGCCGGCGTCTTCAGCTCCGCCCACATTGCAGATGCCATCAAAGCACAGATCACCCAGCACGGCATCGCCGCCGATCGCATCGAAACCGTCGCGTTCCTCCCGCGCCGGCAAGACGCCATGGCCCTCTACAACCGTGTCGATATCGCGCTCGATCCTTTCCCTTACCACGGCACCACCACCACGTGCGAGGCTCTGGC